>JAGGVT010000191.1 GCA_021157815.1 bacterium
CCATATCGCGCTTTGCGGTGATTCGTCCGGCGACTGTGATTTCATCATCCTCGTTTGAGGGAAATTTCGCGTGGATGTCCCCCGCGAATCCGGTTCGCTCGAATTTGTGTCCAAAAGGGTCGATTCCTGCATCGCGCCATTTTTCAACGGCGGCTTTACGGCTTTCCATTTCGGATGAAATTTGTTCTTGTTCGTTTTTTGTGTTTTCTTCTGTCATGTTATCTTTTATACCTCGGGTTAACAGTGTCTGTTTAAATTATAACCCAATTACCGATTTGCTGATTAATAGAGGACATACCGGCTATTTGGCATTTATCAAATATGAATCTTAAGTGAACATCAAATCGTTCTATCCGTAAAAAGGGGACAGTCCCATAGGCTTCAAATCTGATGCTATCAATATACAATGCTGCAACCCTTCATTTATACTGTCTTTATTCACTTGCTTAGGAAAGTCCCCTTTTTATTACCATCCTGAAGTATTCCATGTTATTTCTGTTTTTTTCAATTTTAACCGGACAGTAGTGATCCCGGTTAATGAGAAACAGGGCTACCATTTATATCTATCAATGATAGATTCTTCGCTTCGCTCAGAATGACATTTTTTCCAATGAATCAATTCAATTCGCGGATTGTCGGTTCGAGTTTCATCAGTTCTATTAATTTCAGGTAATCATCCCATGTTAGATTCTCAGGGCGTTTTTCCAGCAGGCAAACCATTATGCCCTGCAGGACATTCGCGCCGAATGAGCGGCCATCAATAACCGGTGTAGTGGTAATCAGCTGTTTGACTCCACGCTTTCTCAGTTCCGCTTCATCCTCTTCGGTTGTTGTGTTCGTGATGATTATCTTGCCGTCCAGTTTGTCGGGCATGTATCGCCTGATATAGTGAAAATCACCCGCAAGGATATCCTGAGGGGCGAACAGTTTTTCATATATCGCTTTTTTCTTCTGGCTCTCCTGCTTTTTACCGGTCGGATAGATAATCTTGAACGGCAGCCTTGTGAAAATCGGCAGGAGGAATTTGCCCACTCTGTCCAGTTCATTAAGTGATCGTATCTGATGATTTACGCCAAGCGCGACAATCAAATCGCCGTAAGTCATGTCGAGACCAATCTCCGCAAGTGTTTCAGCCATGCCCCATCTGTCGATGCCGCTAACGAGAAGGCATTTCATTCCCTCCTTGAGGATGCCCATTTCATGCAGTTGTTTGACGATTTTTCGCTCCAGTGTGTGCTTGACATCGCTGCCATCGACAATGGGAGTTATTTTAGCCGCGTTTGCCATTCTTAGGGCGTCGCGGACGATGTACCTTCTGTTTCTGCGCCACAGATACAAATCAGCGCCGCCTATTCCGAAGCAGTCAACCTTGCCATCGAGCTGTTTTATTCGCTCAACCGCCTTGTCGAAATCACCATCGGTGCCTTCGCGAGAGATTCGAAAATCGTGATTGAGAAATGTTGCTTCAACGGTTTTGTTTCGAAGGGATGATCCTATCGATACTGATACAACGGTTTTTACTGTCATTTTTCTTTCACCGCCAGAATTCCTTGAATGGTTCAATCATCGGTAATGCTGAATTGCAAGTTTGACTCATCAAGGTAAACTCCTCGATAAATATCTTTTAACGCAATTAGTTTCACTTTCATCGGCCTTCGATGCTTTACAATTTTCTTCGCAATTTCATTAAGAGTCTGAGGCGCGATTTTTGACACCTGCCCGAACGGGTCCTGCAGAAGCCCGCGATCAAGCGCCTTGCTGCAGGCATCATGAATCATTTTCGCTGCAAGGTC
This sequence comes from bacterium, assembly GCA_021157815.1. Classification (GTDB taxonomy): domain Bacteria; phylum JAJVIF01; class JAJVIF01; order JAGGVT01; family JAGGVT01; genus JAGGVT01. Next base: position 1,794 of record JAGGVT010000191.1, read on the forward strand.
ACGCGCCTCGAAAAGATTCAATTTCCGCTCAACGCTTTGTTCAACGATAAGCGAACCGCTGTTGAATACAACGTACTGATCATACACATGAAAATTGACCGGTATTTTATCGCCTCGAAAAACATTCCTCGCGGAGAATACAAGAATTATAGATTCATCAGCCGATGAGCTGTTCACTTTTTCAATGATGCTGTAAAGTTCCTCGGATGATGGTTTTTTGATTGAACAGCCAAGATTGTAGATTTCATCACCGCTTTCAAAATTGCGAAAACTTTGCTCGACCGCATCGGTAATCTGTTTTATCAAAAGGTCATTTTTAATTGTAAAGCCATACAGGCGCTGTCCCTCGAAAAAGGCGATGTCCTCTGTCTGCATGCGGTTAATGGCGGAATGTAATCCGGTTATTTCCGAATTAAGATCAGTAATTATGTTTTCAAGTCCTGTTATTTGTTTCTCTTTTTTCTGCTTTTCAGTTTCAAGGTATGTTATTTCAGTTCTTATAAATTCTATTTCCACCGTCGTATCATCAAGTTCATTTTTAATTTCAGTCAACTGAGCGCTTGAGGATGTCAGATCAGATTCGAGTTCGGTAATTGTATTTTCCAACTGAAATTGATTCTGCGTCAGTTTATCAAGCTGCCCCTGTTTATCGATAATCTCATCACTTAGAAGTTCAAGGTCATTTCGATAGCCATCCGACTGAAGTTTTATCTCATCGCGTTGGGATGTAGCGGTTAAAATATGGTCGCCCAACTGAGTTACTTCGCTTTTTAAATTCCCTACTTCATCCTGAAGCTCGTTTCTCTCCAGTTTCATTTCCTGAATTTTATTCTGCATCTGCTCTGTTCTGAGAAGCATTTGACGCATCTGGCTTGAGAAAGTTATAAGGAGGAGGAAAGTTACAATTGAAATAACAGCGCCGATAATAATTGTAACCAACATCGCCGTTGTTCGAGGCCTTAACCCGAATATGCTGATTCGCTTTTTACCAATGCGCTTGCCAAGGATATCACCAAAATAAGCAATAAGCATCGAGACTACGGAGATGATAATTATGAGTTTTATTCCTATCATAAAATTTCTCTATTCCCAATCGAGACGATTTCTCAGAGCGTCTCTCAGTTCATCAGGCGCAACAACGGCGACACCGGGTTTTCTGACCACAACTCCGGCGGCACAGTTTGCAATTTCAATCGCGTCCATAATGTTGGCACCGGCAGCCATCGCGAGAGCAAGTGTCCCGACCATTGTATCCCCAGCGCCGGAAACATCGTAAACATGGCTGGTCATTGCGGACAGGTGATGTTCCGAGCCGTCAGATTTGAAAAGGCTCAAGCCATCTCCTCCACGAGTAACCAAAAGCGCTTTGGGAGCAATTCTACCCATAAGAATATCCGCCGCTTTTTTCAGCGTTAATCTGTCGAATACTGTAATTCCAGTGAAAGCGACAGTTTCCTTCAGATTTGGAGAGATAAGCGTAACTCCTTTATAGAGATGCATATTGGCCGGCTTGGGATCAACGATTATCAGAAGTCCAAGTGATTTAGCCTTGTCGAGTACAGGCGTGAGAAGGTCTCTGCCAATCAACCCCTTGGCGTAATCGCTTATCAGAAGCGCGTTTACGTTTTCAAGTTCAGCTGTCAGATATTCAACAAGTTTGTCACAATCATTTTTTTCTATTGGTTTGATGTCCTCGTTGTCGATTCGAAGCATCTGCTGGTTTGATGCAATAACACGGGTTTTAAGCGGAGTAATGCGTTTTGGGATTGTGAATATTCCGCTTTTTGAAATGCCGAAGGATTCGATTGTTCGAGTGAATTTCTCACCGATATTGTCATCCCCGACAATTCCCGACAGAATCGGATTCCCTCCGAGCGCGGCGATGGTCATCGCGACATTCGCCGCTCCGCCCGGACGTACCTCACGTTTCCTGATATTAACAATAGGAACAGGCGCTTCAGGAGAAATCCTTTCGGCGTTGCCCCAGATATATTCATCCAGAAGCAAATCGCCAAGAATCAGAATTTTCTTCCCGGCAAATTCATCAATGGTTTTTTCAAATTTGTTATTTGTGTCCGGCATTTTATTATTCATACGTTGAATCCATTAACCCGGTTAACATCCCCCACAACAGTGGAATGTTAATCTCATGATGGCCTATAATCTCAACAGATTCGCCTCCGACCTCAACCGCGCGTGCCAGAGGATTAAGATTTGTCCGATAATGCTTCATGAAATCGAAATTTACTCCCATGAAATTTTTTAAATCGAATCCTATATTCTGGCATGCGGCAATCGCTTTCTCAATCACAACCGGCATAACCACAGCACTGCCAATGTTGATAATCGCGCCGCCATCGGTGAGTTTGGAAATCTGATTGGTAAAAATCCTGAAATCCCGCATTGTACCCAATCCCATTGTCGAGCCGTCCATGGATGGGTGAAAATGTATGAAATCAGTGCCGAAGGCAACATGAACAGTCAACGGAATTGAAAGCTCATACGCCTGTTTAAGCACAGAGACATCGCCATGAGGTGTTTCGGATTCACAAAGCGCTTTGCCATAGGATTCACCAAGCCCAAGGCCATCGGTGACACTGTTCATTGCGGAGTTTAAAAATTCCCCGGTTTCTTTGGTTACCGCAAATTGCCCTGTATTAATGCTGGCTTTGACATCCTCGGATGTTTCACCGAAAAGCGCGATTTCAGTATCGTGTATTGTGAAAGCTCCGTTGACGCCTATTGCAGAAATGAATCCGTTTTTCATCAGGTCGATTATAAACGGGGATACTCCAACCTTCACATTATGCGCGCCCATTGTGGCAATAATCGGTTTTTTGTTTTGTTTAAATTCAAGAAGCATTCGCGCCAGATGTTTAAGTTGTTTCGCAGCGAGAATATCCGGCAGGCAGTTGAACAGTCCCGTCAGGTCTTTGGGATTAATTTCATCAGGCTTGCCGAAATCCTCGACATTGACGATGCTTTTTCTGTCGTGTATCGAAATAAGGTTAAGTTTCGAAAGGTCAATCTGTTCGTATTTTGATTTCATTTTTTGAAGTTCACAATCTGGACAGGTCCGCTGAGATTGACAAATACACGTTCGCCAGATAAATCCACGGTTATCTGTTCAGCATGAAATTCCCAATCACCTTTGGCAAGTTTGATACTCCCACCCGCGCTTTGCAGAATGCCATCCTCGCCTGAAAAGAAAATTTCCTCAGCCCAGAAAGTGGAAAGGTCATCATTACGGACAGCATTTACTCCACCTGACAATCGCATCTCGCTGGCTTTCTGGTCGTAATTCCCTTCCGGTGCGGTTAGTGTAATGCTGGTTTCATCATCAACCTGAATCAGCGCTTTGGGTTGTGTCATCCTGAATTCACCCTGTACATTGCCATTAAGGTCAACGCTTTCCAGAATCCATCGAACACGCCCATCCGACGCAATCTCCTCAACACGAGTAGTGCGTGCGCTGATTGAACCAATCTCGTTTTCAGGAGTTTTCGAGATTCTATCCGCAGGATCAATATCAGGCTGGTTCATCAGAGCATAAAACGTGCCCCATCCCGCGATGAGCATCATGGCAAACCAGAATAACAGATATGAATATCGTCCCAGCATATTTCCCTGTGCCTTTATGGCCAGATAATCTTTAATCAGGTTTGTTTAATATACATAAAATCTTATCACAGACTTTAAGTGATAAAAACCGTTTGTACAAACCCGCATACGCTAATCTCCTTGACTATCATGCAAAGGATAACTAAAATTAATTGTTTGTGCCTGATTTCACGGCATCAAAATTAGTTTGGATAATCTCTAAAATAAAGAAAAGTTATAGAGAGGCAGAAATCGATGAAACGCAAGAAAAGATATTTAACAACAATTGACTACTTCAGGACAAATATAAAGTGGTTCATGATGGTTGTGGCCACAATTTTTATCGCGGGTATTTTCATTGGGCCTGGATTTGGCTCATACGGAAGCATGCAGTGCGGCGGCGATAAAACTGCGCATTTAACCCGCCAGCAATATGCTGAGCAGGAAAGCGAGGTAATGGCTCGCATGGGTGACAATGAATTCAGGGCTTATACCATTAACCAAAAAACGGCCAATCGCCTTACCAGGTACACAAGAAACAGTCCCGGAACGATTATTTCACCGGAGCAGAAGATATCGGTTACATGGAGCATGCTTAACGAAGAAATTGAAAAAACCTTAAAACTGGAAAAAGCAAAGGAATCAAATATCGAATTAAAGGCTGAAGAAATAAACGAGGTTTATGATAGTGAGAAGCAGAATATAATGAGTGGAAGAGGATTAAGTACATCCACTTCAGAAGGCAATGTTAGTCTTTTGCAGATGGCGGATCGAAAAATTCAGGCTCAGAAATCAGAACGAGCGTTCCTCAGTTTTCTTTCGAGCCAGCTTCACATGTCACCAAAGGATTTTAAGAACATCATTCGGGATAATCTTCTTGTTGAAAAATACACAGAGAGCCTGAATGATGAAGCAAAAGAACAGGTGAAATCGGACGCAAAGAGAGAATCGATTGAGTTATACAACAGAATTGTATCCGAGGGTGAGAATTTCGCCGAAGTGGCAGAAAACGAAAGTGATGAAAGTTCATCAGCAGCAAATGGCGGCCTTGTCGAGGACATGACAAGAAAAGACGCCAAAGCCAAAGATGATGAATATGCAACCGCTTTATTTACATCTGAAATAGGGAAAGTGCAGGAACCGTTGGAACTAGATGATGGGTTTTATATCATCAAGGTTGAAGACCGCACTCTCGCTGAAGGCGAGGATTTCGAAAACGCAAAGGATGGCATTATCGCTGAAATAAAAGATGAGCTTGGAATCACTGATGATGAGGAAGAGAAAGAGCCTGAGGTAAAGGAATACTCAGATGAGGAGCTCACCGAGATGGCATCAACAGAGGGAATCGAAGAAGATACCGAAAAGGAATCTGTCGAATCTGAAAATCAGATTACTGACTACATGATAAAAGAGCGCTATGAGAAAGTTACTTTCCGCCTGATTTTTGTCAGGCCTGAAAGTTATCAGACTCGATATCAAGAAAATCTTAAGGCAATAAAAAAAGAGGAGGGAGTCGAAATAGTTGATCCCTTGATGAAGGCGTATAGTTACGTTGCGGATTATCAGGGTGATCGTGATTTCGATTCAGCGATCGAGGGCTTCAGGGCAATACGTGAGGAACGTCTTCTGACACTTAATGAAGAGAAAACCATCTGGCAGGAAAAAGAAACGGAACTTGAAAACGCTCCTGAAGATAAAAGAATTAAACTGCTTGAAGAAACTGTCGTCCATGAAAGAAGCGTTGAGTACGCAAACACCAACCTCGCTCAGATTGATTACCTGATAGCGTATTACATGCAGGAAAAAATCGCTTTTGTTGAGAATGAGATGATGACTGCTGAAGAACCGGATGAGAGTGCACAGGAAAAAGCTCAGTCAATGATTGATGAACTTCATTCAGAAATGCGCATATTGATTGAAGAAGCTGTCGCGTCTGAAAGCACACCGGATCCGTACTACAACGCCATGCTGGGTGACCTTCAGCTTGACGCGGGAGAATGGGTCGCGGCATACGAGAACTGGTCAATTGTGGCGGATTATGGCGAACGTGATCTCAGCCTTCTCCAAAGGGCGCAACCAGCTTTCAACAAGTTCCTTGAATTTCTTGAGGACGAGGAAATGCGTAAGAAAGCCGGAAAGGAATTCGATAAACTTCAAAAGAACCTTGACAAGGCGCTTGAAATACAGCGCAAACAGCAGGAGGAATGGCAGGCTCAAATGCAGAAAATGATTGAGGAGATGTCTCAGGAAGGCGAGTTGGAATAGCATCCGAGCAATTGAATTGGCAATGATAAAACGTGAACAAAAATCAGATTCCCCCGGTGACTCCGGGGGTTTTTATCCGGTGAAAACACTTTGGCGTTTAACGCGAATTTTCTGCATCGGTATCCTGCTTTGTGTAATGGCGATACCTTACGCGCAAGCTGAGCCATTCGAACTGGTTGAAACCATGGATTATGGCGATGGGTTGGTTTATTCCGCATACAAACATGAATCGGTCGGAACTTTTTATTTCATCAAGCTAAAAGCGTCATCTGAAAAGTGGCGGCTCGTTCCCGTTTCCAACTGTAAGGGAATAAGGAAATGCGGCAATGTAAAACAGCTTGCGCTTGATTTCAACAAAGAAGCGCGAATCGCAGTCAACGCATCATTCTTTGATACCGCCAAATACCCGATTGGAACTGTGGCATCGGATGGCGTAATAATGTCCCTGGATAACCGAAAGCGAACGTCTCTCGGCATAAAAACCGATGGCAAAGGCATAATGGACGTTATCAGCCCAAGAGCGTTTATCACTTCGGATGACTATTTCGAGCCAATCTGGATATGGGGATATAATCAGCCATCCAAGAAGAACGCGATAATTTGCTACAATCAGAACAATGGCAGCTCGTTTATAAACCTGCCGTCGGATGCTAAAGCTCTTGTCGTTGAATCTGAAAAAGTAATTGATATCGTTGCGAAGGGAAAAACCGCAATTCCGGATAATGGCCTGGTTCTGCTATTCAGAGGCAAATCACGAACGCACCTTGATAGATTCACGACAGGATGCGGAGTTTTGCTGGGACTTGTCATGCCGAAGGAATGGGAGAATACATCGTCGATAATCACCGGCGGACCAAGAATAATCAATGATGCCAGACTGGTTGATTTGAAGAAGAACCATGAGAATTTTGAATCAAGGTTGTTTAAATCCCACAGAAGAACGATTGTTGGATTAACGTGGAACGATGAGTTTTTTATCGCGGTGTTTCCCAAATCGGTAACCTATGACACAGCGGCTAAAGTGCTTCTCGCGATGAATGCGAAGGACGCCATGGGGCTTGACGGCGGCTCATCGACAAGTTTGTGGGTACGAGGTGTAAAGTATTTCAACGGGTCAAAAAGCGTTCCGGTTGCACTTGCTGTGGTTCCCCGGAACGAAGAGTCAAATCCCCTGCCATGGTTTGAGAATAAATACTGGAAATGAATGGCACTATGCAAATGAAAAAAGCCGGACTTAAAGTCCGGCTTGTTGTTATCGGTTGTTGAGAATATATCAGTTTGCAGAAACCAGAGGTTTGTAATTAAAACCGTCAGATGTAATCTGAACCGGTTCAGGATCAGGAGAAGCCATATCGTAAACAACGATGTCATGCGCATTCATAAGATCAAGAACCGTTTCAAAAACAACCAGGAGACCATCAGGAGAGATATCCGGGTTTGCATATACCATTTCCATGCTAACGGAGTCTTCAGTGATTGGCGTAACACCATCCATTTCATTCCAAATCATGATATTTGCCGCGCCATGATCTTCCGATACAAAGACAAGTTGAATACCCATTCCATCGAACTGTGGAGATGTGTCATTGATGTCGGTGTTAGCAGTTATGTTTATCTGAGAGTCAGGCACATTCAAATCGAGAACATAGATTTCCATGTCATTTTCCAGGGCATCGGCATCAATACCGCTATATGCCAATTTCATCCCAGTACTGGAAATGGAAAGTCCAATTTTTGCCATGACCAAGTCGCCATCGTTTGTCATCTGCTGATCATTCATACCCATAAAATCACATGTAAATATTTCTGTTCCCATTGCTGGTGTTGCTGTATATGCAATTAACGGATTATCCGCAGCCATCACACATTCGAACACATTCTCCTGTGGAAGCTGATACAGGTCAGATGTAATCTCATTATAAATCCACATTCTCATTCCCATTGCATCATAAAGCAGGACAATGGAACCATCGCTGTTTGCACTGACAGCAGATGGTTTGAAAAGGCATATATCGTCGGAACCATCAATGTTCATCCTGTAACCTTTTGTATAGCCCGGAATGACTTTATCGCTGTCATAAATGATTTTGGACAAGTCAGCGGTTACGCCATTTGCCTGTGTAGTGGCTGAGTAGAATGTCAATTGAGTATCAAGCGAAGCATTGGTAAACATTGAATGAACTTCAGAAACCCCCATGCCATCGGATTTTGTATAGACGAATTTCCTTGCGCCAGGTTCCTGAATAACTTCAACAGTTACCCAACCATAAGCATTGACATCCCAGACATTTGGGGAATACGCTTCAATTGGGATGTTGTATTCACCGATTGGAAGGCTGAGAGGATTGGAAATTTCACATTCCCAAATATTTGTTACATCGTTAAATACCATATCAACCATTTCATGGGTAAATAATGACAAATCCGCTTTTACCCACTCAACATCTCTCTGCCAGTCAAGAACATCGCAACCCATTGTTGCTGTACCACCCTGTGGAGTCATGTATCCCTCAGTAAGGCCATGAGAAACAATTTCATAAGGTTCCTGAATGTTTTCTCCGAATGAACATTCAGTGATAAACAGAGTATCAATGGTGCATCCAGGCACAAATCTCATGCTGAAAAAATCCAAAACTCCAGTGGATCCTTCTACCGCCCTTTGAGATGATTCCTTGGCAAAAGCAAGGAAAGGCTTAGAATATACTCCGATAGAGGGCCAGAGCACAGTGTATCCATCAATATCAGCAATTTCCTTGTTATAAGGATTCGCGAAGATAAGCCTTGCATCATAAACTGTAATTGATGTCGGATTCTGCATTAAAACACCGATATCAAGCCAGCCGTCCTCTCTGACATCCATCACCAAAAACCTGAGGCAGCCGTTAGGACACATGTCAAGATACTGTGTGAAATCGAAATGTGTTAAGCTGGCGTTGCGCACCGGTGTGACGGTGAATTCCATTGTATCTGGATCAAAACTCGCATTATACACACCTGTCACAGTGTGATTGCCATCTGAATTCTCAACTGCCGGATTTGTGTCGCCCAGATTTTCGATAGGATTTGCGTTTGTGGAACATCCAATTCCCAGCACAATAATAAATGCTGTGATAATCATTCCCAGGAAAAGTTTCGACATTTTCAAACCTCCGTAGAAAGGTAAGATATGTATTGGTTTATATATTTAAGTGGACTAAAATATTACTCTTACATACTGGTTATGTCAATTTATTTTTATGCCAATTATTGAGAGTTTTAGATAATTGTTAAATATGATAAAATCAGGTTAGCTAAAATGATTAAATATGATTAAGTCCGATTAATTTTCCACAATAGCATCCGCATAATAATGAAAAGTAATATGATATTAGTATCTATTGAACAACCATGATTTCCTTGACCCTTAATTGTGGTGGTGATAACATTTGCCGGTTTTTTGAGATAATAATTTTTATGCTAAATAAGTAATAACTAATTCAAGGAGTATCAAAATAATGGTTAAGATTCCCAGCGACATAAAGGATTCAGCCCTTTGGAAAGAGGGAGTGGATAAAATCGAATGGGCGCGGATGGAAATGCCTGTTCTGAGAAAGATCGAGGCGGATTTTAAAAAGAACAAACCTTTTAAAGGCATTCGAATGGCGGCTTGCCTTCACGTAACAACTGAAACCGCAAACCTGATGCGGTGTTTGAAATCTGGAGGAGCGGATGTGCACCTGTGCGCGTCAAACCCGCTATCCACTCAGGATTCAACCGCGGCCGCGCTGGTGGAAAAATACGGCATTCCGGTTTACGCCATACATGGTGAAAACAATAAAGTATATTACAAGCACATTCATCAAGTGCTTGATATCAAGCCTCATCTGACAATGGATGACGGCGCGGATTTGGTCTCGACTCTTCACAAGGACAGAAAACCTTTGATAAAGGACATAATCGGCGGAACTGAGGAAACAACAACAGGCGTGATTCGACTTCGCTCTATGGCTGCCGACAAGGCGCTTAAATATCCGATTATAGCAGTCAATGACGCCATGACGAAACACTTTTTCGATAACCGTTACGGCACCGGGCAATCCACGATAGACGGTCTTTTAAGATCAACAAATATTCTGCTTTCAGGCAAGCATTTTGTGGTTGCCGGTTACGGCTGGTGCGGACGCGGTTTGGCGATGCGCGCTGCTGGAATGGGAGCAAGAGTTATTGTAACTGAAATTGATCATGTAAAAGCGATTGAAGCTGTCATGGATGGTTTCGATGTTATGCCGATGAATGACGCCGCGAGTATCGGAGATATTTTCATCACACTGGCAGGAAACTGCAATGTCATTAATGGCGATCATCTCAAGGCAATGAAGAACGGCGCTATCGTCGCCAACTCCGGCCACTTCGATTCCGAGATTGATCTGAAGGCTTTGAACAAACTCGCGAAGAAAGCTCCGAGACGGATTCGGCATGAGCTTGATGAGTATGTCATCGGGACGAAGAAGATCTATCTGGTCGCGCAGGGACGGTTGATTAATCTGGCATCAGCGGAGGGGCATCCGGCAAGTGTTATGGACATGAGCTTTGCGAACCAGGCGCTGTGCAGTGAGTACATGATTAAAAACGCGAAGAAACTGAAAAAGACTGTTTATCCGGTTCCTCTGGATATCGATAATAAAATCGCGGCGATTAAGCTTGATACGATGGGAATCAAGATCGACAAGCTCACGAAAGAGCAGATTAAATATCTGGCAAGCTGGAAAGAGGGTACATAAGGTTTAAAAAGGTAAGATGTTTTTTCCCCGGCAAAGGGATGCCGGGTTACATATTTCCCCAACAAGGGGATGCCGGGTTACATTTAGAAATTATATTTCAATGCAAGAACCGCATATGGAAAAGTGCGGTTCTTTACATTTTGGAAACTCGATTCACGGCTGAAGTTCATGCTGATTGCAGCGGCGTCTGAGAAATAAGCTCTTGCCATTGGTGTTCCGCTGATTGTCAAGCCAAGTTCGAGTTCGAGATTCAAGCCATCGCTGATGTTGCAGATACCCTCAATGAGCGATGTTATGTGCCATCCGGCGAAATCCTTGAATAGTTTTCCGCTGCCGCCCCAGCGGAAATTACTTTCCATCGGGTCGTTGAGATATCCGATTCCTGCATAAACACACTGTCCACGCCCGGCAGCCATCTTGTTACGGGCATATCCGAGCAGGTAATGAATTTCGCTGTATCCTTTTAATTTTTGAGCGTACGCTAGATACGCTCCCCATGTGTGGGAATCGTGGAGTAGTATGGGGACTTCATCGATTATGAAAGGGTCGGCGGTGATTGTGTCGAAATGAATCCCGAATGCGAGGGCGTAAAGATCGCGGTGAAATCCCTCACTTTCCTCATCGGGTTTCGACAGGATTTTATATCGCGAGCCAAATGATGTTGACTCAAGTTTGATAACGGATGTGGTTCCCGAGAGAGTTGAGAAACGCTTTGCCGCATTAATCATGAAATCATCCGAGACGGCGAATTCGAACGACATGCTGTTTTCGGTCGCTCGCCGTTTTTTACCTCCGGCGCTGGGTATGAACACTCGCGCCTGGCGGATATCGACATCGCCGTTATGAGCCTCAAGCCCAAACGCACTGGGGAAATGCGCCAGGTTTAATCGTGATTCTGAATCTTCATTGGATGAATCCGCGAGAAGAAATCCCGGATTGATTAGGACAGTTAGAAATACTGAAAGAAAGAGAATTGATTTGTATTTCACTACACTCTCCGTGATGGAATGAATTGTGAACCTGATAGAAATACCGAATGAATTGTAATGATGAGAATGAAATAAATCAACAGTATGATAATATGGCGGTTAGCCTACGGATTCCCCGGTGAAGGGACACCGGGTTACAGGTTCCCCGGTGAAGGGACACCGGGTTACATACTTAAAACAATTATTTGGGAAAGATGCAATGAAAGAAAAACTGATTGAAATGATAAAGGAAAAAGCGCTGTTGACAGGTGAGTTTACGCTTGCGAGCGGCCGTAAGAGCAGCTACTATCTCGATTTAAGGCGCCTTACACTCGACAGCCTTGCAGCCGCGCTGATTGGAAAGTTGATATTCGAGCGGTATGAAATTCTGGATTATGATGCCTTTGGAGGTCCCGCTGTCGGCGCGGTTCCAATTGTCGGAGCGGTGTTGAATCATGCTGGAACTCATGGAATTGATTTGAAGGGATTTTTCGTTCGCAGGGAAGTGAAAGAACACGGTACAAATAAACAGATTGAAGGGCCTGTTGAACCCGGTGACAAGGTTGTGATTGTCGAGGACACAACCACAACCGCCGGCTCGCTTATTAAATGCTGCGATGCCGCAAGGTATTTCGGGTTGGATATCGTAAAGGTGCTTGTGATAATCGACAGGCTGGAGGGCGCGAAAGAAAACATGAAAAATGCTGGTTATGATTATGACGCGCTTGTAACAACAGAGGATCTTGGATTGAAGTGATATTGGTAAACTCACGCAATACCCCGGCGAAGGGACTCCGGGTTACACAACTTATATGAGACTGTTAAAAAACGGATTGCTCCTTGCATTAATGTTTTTTTCAGGTTTGCTTTCAGCAAACGCGCAAGCTGAAAAGATATCTGACATTCCCGCATTGCCAAAGGAAAAGCATCCTTTTGTTTATTTCACAATTGATGAGTTTTATCAAATCGAAAAACGAATTGAGAGGAAACCGTATCGCAACTGGTCGAAAAATCTAAAGAGGCGTGTGGAATCGTATATTAATAATCCTGATGCGGAATTAACTCATACAAAACGGATGCAGCGTGCGAAAGAACTCGCGTTCGTATACTGGATTTACAACGACAGTAAATATGCCGAACTTGCGGTTGATTACCTTCTTCTTTTTGAGGATACACCAAAATTCACACAGAGCGGCAACTACCCGATAAAATACGCACGGATATTATTCGATGGCTGCGCATCCTATGATTTGCTTTACGGTTATCTTCAGTTCAGACCCGCTGTAAATCAGGATATCCGTCGCAGGCTGGCAAAAGGCGCGCAGGCGTCATACGATTTCACACCGTTTTGGTACTCGCATCTCAAGAATAACTGGGGAATCAGGCAGTATTCAGCGCTTGGGCTGGCGTCGCTTGTTCTGGCGGATGGTGTCGATGGTTACTCGCCATCCAAATGGTGGCGTAAGGCTGAGAAATCGCTGGATGAGCATTTTAGATCACAGATTACTCCAGTCGATGGCGGATTCAGCGAGGGCAATTCATATCTTGTGTATTCAGCTGATTTGCATCTCCCCTACTCTCATGCTCGATTCCGAGCCACGGGAGATAATCTGATGATGCGCGATTACATGAAAAAACTGCATCACTGGGCAGTGGATGTGATAATGCCCGACGGCAATGGACCCATGTTCGATGATTCCTCCAACTCCAGATTCCAGTTTGAGCAGTTATGCATGAATAGTGATGATCCCGAATTATACCGGTGGGCATATCTGAAATCAGGCGGAACTCACGCGGGGATTAATCTTGTGGACGCTATCTGCAATTATGATGACTCCCCTGTTCCACGTGAACCGGATTCGCCATCATCCAGATTTCTTCCTGAGACAGGCAACATGATTTTCCGCTCAGGATGGGACAATGGCGCGGTTTATGGATTATTCCTCGGCGAGCATGGACAGGCACGAATCAAAGGTGGAGGGCATGAGCATAACGATGTCGGCAGCTTTCAGATTTTCGCGCACGGCGAATGGCTTTATCTTGACGGCGGCTACGGCGGATGGACTACCAATCACAGGATAAATACTCCCGATAACCACAACATGATTCTGGTAGATGGAAAAGGGCCTGCATCTATTGAGGTTATGGGTGAAAGGCTGGGAACATTCGGGGATGGCTATCTGAGTGAATATGAAAAAACTGAACGGTATGAGCACTGCTTAATCGAAAGTTCCTATGCGGGATGCGAAATCAAACGAGAAGTTTATTTTATCGATTCTGATACGTTTCTGATTTTCGACAGGATATCATCCGATTCGGAGCATGAATACACGCTGCCTTTTCACTTTCACGGCGGATTTGATACGGGCGGCAAATTTATCGAAACTCCGGACGGCGCTGTTCTTGTTCGGAATGGAGTATTAACGCGGCTAAATGTCTTGCCTGTCGATTGTGAAATTGAATTCGCGACAAGGTCGGATGAGCATGCGTTTCGTCACGATGAATACCTTCTGCATCAGGTGCGTGAGGTTAAGCTGTCCGGAAAAAATGCTGCTGTTTTGTCAATCATTCGAATTACAAAAGGTTGCGAGATTGATAAAATCGAATATGTTAAACATGAAAATGGATTTATGGTAAGTTTTGATAAAGGGGGTTATTGGGTTGAGGTAATGGTAAATCCGTTATCGATTTCGTTGGAATTCTGATAAGTTAATCTATTCGGCATAATCTTATCGTGAGAATATATCAGCATAATCTACGATATGGGCTGACACCGTGGCTGTCACCGTGGCTGGCACCGAATTATGCGACATTTCTAACACGTGGCTCTCTCTGATACATAAAGCCTGAACGTCGCATAATATGATGTCGACCTATCATGTGTAATGTATTAACGTAACCTACGATATAGGCTGTCACCGTGGCTTGTTTGAAGAAGACGATTCGAACCAGCGATTTGCGGCAATTGCCAGCAACCGTGATGGCACTGCGGAGGAAACTGTCGAATGGTATAATAAGCGCGGGGAGACAAGTAAGAACCGCATAAAGGAACTGAAAATTTGATTCGGGATGGAATGTATGCCCTGCGGTGAACTTGAGGCGAACGCTTTGTTCTTCAGGATCGGCGTGCTTGCATACAATATGTTCAAGGAGGTGAGAGCACGTTGCTCAAAGCTCGCCTGGGGCTGTGCCCAGGCGATCTAGAAACAATAAAATTTACTTTTATTCGTGGAGGGTTGGCTTAGCCTGTGCTGAGTATCCAGTAATGACAGTAACCAAACTTAGAAACCTCTTATTAAGGATTAAATAAAGCAGTTACTGTACACATGCCCGCCGTAAATAATTGAAAAAGCCTTGAAACCACCACCGAAAAAATATCCTCAAATCCAATCGCGGATTTTGGTGTAAGAATATTTTCTTCTCATTCTGCAGATTTTAAGATATAATAATGTTTTGTGTTTTTTAACAGATTTGGAGTGAATAAGAATGGCTTTTATACCAATGATACTGAAAGTGCTTCACATTATTTTAGCGGTAGCTCTGATTCTGGGTGTGATGTTCATGCAATCAAAGTCGGATAGCGGTCTGGCTGGAATCATGGGCGGAACAGGTGGCCACTCAGCGCGAAACATCAAGGGGCTGGATGAGAATTTCAGAGTGATGCTAAGGTATGTGGCAGTTGGGTTTCTGGCAACATCGTTTTTTAACGCGCTGATTATTTGATCATATCGATAGATAATAATAAAAGTGCAACAATCAACTTGGGATTTATTTCCCGGGTTTTGTGTTATTCATGTCAACATTCGCGTAAAAATCAAGTACTTCAGGATTCCTGAGCGCATCCTTATTGAGAATTTCCTTTCCTTCGATCGCCTTTTTAACTGCCAGCTCCACTTTTTTCATATTTAACGTATAAAGTACATCCGGGGTCGCAATGATTTTCGCAGGTACATGCCTTGGCGATGCTTCAGCTCTTATTTCCTTTCGTATTTTTACTTTAATCTCATCGGAAAGTTCATGGCCATCAGCCATTTTCACAAAGAGTACGACACGGACATCTCCTTTGTATTCCTGACCAACAACGATGGAGTCATCAATTTCTTCCATGTTTTCAACGATTCGATAAATTTCCGATGTTCCTATCCTTACACCGCCCGGATTTAAAGTCGCATCCGAACGGCCATACATCACAACCCCGCCATTTTTAGTAACCGTTACGAAATCCCCGTGACGCCATACGTTGGGATAAACATCGAAATACGCATTATGATATTTTTCACCATTTGGGTCATCCCAGAAATGAATTGGCATCGATGGTGATGGTTTTATGCAAACCAGTTCACCTTCCTGGTCAATTATCGAATTACCATCAGCGTCATACGCATGAACATCCATCGCAAGACACCTGCACTGAATCTCTCCGGCGTTTACTGGTCCAATCGGATTACCCGCTGCAAAACAACCGTTAATATCCGACCCACCTGAAATTGATGCCAGCTGAAGGTCCTCTTTCACTTCCCGATAAATATATTCAAAACTTTCAACCGAAAGTGGTGAACCGGTTGAGAGTACAGATTTCAAAGCTGTGAGGTCATAATTATCTTTGGGTTTTAAACCGGCGTTCATAATTGCGGCGATATACCCAGCGCTCGTTCCAAAAATGGTGATTTTCTCATCCTCTGCCATCTGCCATAACGCACCAGGATTGGGATGAAACGGGTTGCCATCGAACAACACCAGTGATGCTCCCACTCCAAGCGAACTAACAAGCCAGTTCCACATCATCCATCCGCATGTTGTGAAATAGAAAATTACATCATCGCGTTTTAAATCCGTATGAAGCATCAATTCTTTCAAATGATTGATCAAAATACCCCCCGCTGATTGCACCATGCACTTGGGGGGTCCTGTCGTGCCTGATGTGAACATAATGTACAAAGGATGTGAAAACGGAAGCTGCTTGAATTCAACTTCAAGCCCATCCTCAGTTGATTTGAAATCGTTGTAATGAACCGCAATCGGGAGGTTGTTTATGTCCGCTTTTTCCTCAGTATATGGAACAACTATTACTTTTTCTATTGTTGGAAGATCTTTAATAATGTCGGCAACTCTTTCAAGTGAATCTAACTTATTCCCCTTGAAAAAATAACCGTTTGCAGTGAACAGGATTTTCGGTTTGATTTGTCCGAACCTGTCAAGCACACCTTTGACTCCAAAATCAGGTGAGCAGGATGACCAGACTGCACCAAGAGATGTTGCAGCGAGCATTGCGATTATTGCCTCAGGCATATTCGGGATAAAACCAACTATCCTGTCTTCCGGTTCAACACCGGCATCTTTGAGAGATTTTGCGACCTTTGCCACCTCGTTATAAAGTTCAGCGTAGGTAAGTTTTGTTGAATCCCGATTTTCACCCTTGAAGATTAAAGCTACTCTATCGTCGCGATACCTGAGGAGATTTTCCGCGAAGTTCAATTCCGCACCAGAGAACCATTTCGCACCGGGTAGTTTAGTGAGGTCATCGACAACCTCATCATATTGCTTTGAGGTTATAATATCCGCATATTCCCAGAAACTCGACCAGAAATCCGGTATGTTATCTATTGACCAGTTATACAGTGAGGAATAATCGGAAAAATCCTTGTTGTACTTTAGGTTAATTGCATTCATGAACGAGTACATGTTTGTACTCTTGATTCGTTCCTCATCAGGTTTCCAGAGCAATTTAGACATTTAAATCTCCCCAAATCCGGAAAGTTATCAGCATCCAATATACCGAGAGATTACAATTTTCTGAACCTCGCTGGTACCCTCGCCGATTTCAAGCAGTTTTTGGTCACGATAGAATCGCTCGATGTTGTACTCACGCATTAAACCATAACCGCCATGAATCTGAACAGCGTGATTTACAACACGAGACATAACCTCTGAACAATATAGTTTACTCATAGCGGCTTCTTTCTGGAAAGGTAAATCATTATCATGAAGCCAGCAGGCTCGATATAAAAGCCATCTGGCAGCTTCGATTTCAGTAGCCATGTCAGCTAGTTTGAAAGCGTTAGCCTGGAATTTGCAGATTTTCTTTCCAAATTGGACACGCTCCTGTGAATATTTAAGCGCGAGTTCATATGCTCCCTGCGCACCGCCTAATCCCATCGCGGCAATTGAAAGTCGTCCCTTGTCAAGTGTGGAAAGCATTTGCTTGAAGCCATCACCACGTTTGCCGAGAATAGATGAATTCGGCACACGGCAATCCTCGAAATAGAGTTCAGCTGTATTAGATGATCTCCACATCATTTTGCCGTGCATGGTCTTGGTTGTGAAACCCGGTGTGCCATGTGGTATCAAAAAGCATGTGTATTCCTTTTTACCATCATCCCGTTTTCCAGTAATCGCCTGCGTTATGGCGAATCCTGTAATTTCAGATGATCCGTTGGTAATGAAAATTTTTGAACCGTTTATAATCCAATCATCGCCATCCTGAACAGCTACTGTCAGAGTGCCACCGGCGTCCGAACCCGCATTTGCTTCAGTAAGCCCGAATGAACCGAGAACCTTACCTGAGCACAGTTTGGGAAGCCATTCTTTTTTCTGCTCCTCGTTTCCGAAATAATAGACTGGACCAAGTCCAAGTGAATTTCCGGCAGCCACAGTCGCGGCGGTTGAACCATCGACTCTGGCAAGCTCCTCAACGGCGATGATGTACGCCAGATAATCCATTCCGGAACCGCCGTACTCTTCAGGAATGGTTAATCCGAAGAGATTCATATCCGACATTTTGGCGACCAGTTCAAGAGAGAATTCCTCTTTCTCATCAAGCTGTTCAGCAATTGGCGCGATTTCATTTTCAGCAAAATCACGAATGGCATCTCTAAGCATGTTATGTTCATCGTTCAGATTAAAATCTACCATTTATTGAGCTCCCTGAATGTATAAATATCCTCTGAGAATAATAAATAAAACTGAAAAAGCCCCTAACCCGATTGAAAAATATTACGGATACAGGGGCAATATTTTATCAAAAAAGTGGCGAGTTCGGAAATCCATAAAGTTGATAATAAGTTCGAACTCACCGGTGTCATCGTCTATTCAGCAGGCACGAAATAAACATCAGTCGGCTTGAATTTGCTCAACCTGAGAAATTTCGCCTGCACTTTCATTCCGATCCAGTCAAGGGTTGGTTTCAACGGGTCAACGCCAAGAAGCCTTGTAAGGAAGAGAGTATCAGCTTCTTCCCATTCAATTAGCGCAAGCACGAATGGACATTCCGGCAGGAATGTTTCCGACCCGAAATGGCAAACGGTAAACGTATGCACCTTAGCCTGTTGTGGAAGTTCAATCCAATCCATCTCCTTGCCGCAAACAGGACATGCCAATCTTGGAGTGGCGCAAACATATCCGCATTTTTCATCCATGCATTTTGTAGCAAGGAGTTTTTTATTCGAAACTCCCGCAAACCACGGACTGTCCTGGCCATAGGAATGAATGTAATCAACCTGCCACGGAAACTTAATTACAATTGGCGCCATATCCTTCAGTTGTGATAAATCTTTTGGAAATGGAACACTGTAAACCTGTGTACCCTCCTGCTCCTCCTCTATTTTCATTTTGATTTCATCTGCCATTTTTACGCCTCCTTCTCCATGATAGTTACTGTAACATAAGTGCCTGTACCGGCGTGGCTGTGGATTGCCCCGACTTTTGCATCGGGCAGGAAAAGAGTTTTATCATTGAAATGTTTGGGAATTGTTCCCTGAAGCTGCCATAATGCAAAAACGCCCTGCATGATTCCGGATGCTCCGACCGGATGGCCACAGGCAATCAAGCCTCCTGATGGATTAACAGGACAAACCGACTTATCTTTAAGTTTTAGGCCGTAATCGATATTGGGCATGAACGCTTTTCCACTGGCTGCGAAATCTCCACCCTCGCCGTACTTGCAGAGCCCCATATCTTCATAAGTCTGCATTTCACTTGATGTATAAGCATCATGCAGCTCGACAAAGTCAATCTGTCCAAGCGGGTCGGTGATTCCAGCCATCTCGTACGCCATCTTCGATGCCGTTCGTCCGGCTCGGAAACTATGAACTCCGGGATACTTGAGATCTTTATAGTCCTCAGGAGATTCGTTTGGAAGAAGAATGACATCCCCATGCGGACGGTCAGACATTCGCATCATGTCAGTGCCGCTACCGATTCCAGTCAGTTTGACTTTTGGAATTCGCTTTCCAGACTCTTTTTCCAGCTTGGCAACGCCATCTTCAGATGCCAGCATAATAGTTGCAGCGCCATCTGACATTACACAAATATCCAGCCTTGTTAGAGGATATGCAACCATCGGAGCATTGCGGACATCCTCAATTGTAAGTTTCAACTGTTTCTGTGAATATGGGTTGTGATAAGCGTTGTAGTGATTCTTTACGGATATATGTGCGAGTTGCTCAACGGTTGTGCCAAACTCTTTCATGTGGCGAACAACCATCATCGCATAGTAACCGGAATAGAATCCGCCAACAGGGAAATCCCAGCTGACATCGGATGCAAGTGCGATAAATTCGTTTCCCTTCCATGTGTTGACATGGCTCATGGTTTCAAAACCATAACAGGGACAAATATCCATTTGGCCGGAAGCGATTGATTTCCAACCTTCCTGAATGCACATGCCACCGGTTGCTCCACCACTTTCCACTCTGAGAGAGGGTTTCGGGCAAAGCCCAAGATAATCGGTAGCCATGATTCCGCCCATGAGTTGACGGGCGAAATGGTCTGAGAAATAAGAGGATACCGAGCCGTCACACATCTCGATAAATTTCTTGTACTCGATACCTAAATCATTGACAGCATAGTCAAAAGATTCTTTGACCAGCGCCTGATAAGTGGCGTCCGGACGAGCTTTTGCAAATTTTGAAACGCCGCCGGCAACAGCATAAACAGGACGCATATAATACCTCCCATGAATGGCTCAGAAGCAAGTCGGTAATTAATTCATGACCGAATTTCAGTTGTCACCGAGCCTGAAATGAATTTGATAAAAAATTCACAAGGTGGAAAAATATATCCGCCTTATGAAAGCTTAGATATCCTAATACTTATTATTATTTGTGTCAATATGAAATTGGTTAGCAGGTTAGTAAGTTAGCAAGTTAGTAAGTTAGCAGGTTAGCAAGTTAGCAGGTTAGAAAGTTAGCAGGTTGGAAAGTTAGTAAGTTAGCAGGTTAGCAAGTTAGCAGGTTAGAAAGTTAGCAGGTTAGTAGGTTAGAAAGTTAGCAGGTTAGCAGGTTAGAAAGTTAGCAGGTTAGTAGGTTAGCTTGCTGTGCCCCGATGTGCATCATTATAAATGGCAACTTCAGGGCGCAGCAGGGAATAGCGCGGCAAGGAAACTGTCTCAGAACCTGCATTTTCTGTCATCCTGAGCGAAGCGAAGGATCTATTCTCGATAGCGTATATTAAATTCACCAGGTTTAATCATCAACACAGAAGCATATAGATTCTTCGCTACGCTCAGAATGACAAATATCATGCCTATAATAGAGTTCTGAGACGCCTTCCAATCAGCGCCCCTACGGAGTGTAAGATTTGAAATACAGATTTATTATGAACATCATCACTTACATAAAAAATGGAACGAAAAAAGACCGCAGGATTCATCGACGGTCTTTAAATAATCATTATGCAACTGAACCACTTTATATTTCTGTCTCATTTCAGGGGTGCAGTATAACCTGTTAACTTACTAACTTACTAACTTACTAACCTGCTAACTTACTAACTTGCTAACCTGCTAACTTACTAACCTGTTCACTGACGGTACATGCTTTCCAACACAGCCATTCCGCCTTCGTTGATGATTTCAAAAGTCGAAGTGTTCCAGTTCGGGTCTTCATCGACATTGTTCAGCGCGACCATTGTTACGAGCATATTGCCATCATCATCAATCCACTCATAAACCATAGCTTTCGAAAGCTCATACCCAAACAGTTTCATATCGATTATGGTTCGTAATTGAAGGGCGCTTTTTGTGGTTCCGCCACTGAGAGGTATGGTGCATAAGCCCATTCCGACTGCAGTGGTGTCATAGTTAATTGTAACCATTTCCATTAATCCACCGGTACCAAATTTGCGTTTGAACGCAGTGCTGGAATTATAAGGGTACGGGAAACCATCGATTGTTCCCGCAAACACAACGGATCCGTTGAACATATCCATTTCATAAAAACCAAGCGGCGTGCATTTATTGTTAGCGTAATCATGTTTTTCAGCCTGGTAATACAGACCGGAGCCAATTCCGAATTGGCCATCATTCTTGACAAAATGCTCTCTACCAGGGAAATCGTTAGTAAACAATGCAACTTCAGAATCACTCGGCGACAAAATCGACCGCTGCGCATCACCGTTAAATGCAATACCGGTGAAATCCCAGGGCCCGTCGTAGTCAAGATAGTCAACCATGGTTCTGGTAATTACTCCATCAAAGGAATCGAAATTGTAGTAGTTCCCTATTGTTTTGTAGTCATCATCCTCAGAAAGAGTGATTTCAACATCCAGAACCTCTTGATATACCTCAGCTGTTAAAATTACAAGCGTGGAAAAGTCATAGGAATAATTTGCGGATTCAGTGTCAATAACACGAACAAGCACGTTGTATGTTCCAGCAGGAGCGTTTTTCTGGTTTGTTACCATTGCGGAATAAGTCGCGTTGTTTCCAGCACCGGATTCAAAAGAAAGGTTAACCGGAGCGTTGAAAAGGCTGTCGCAGTATGCAACCACCTGGCTGATAGTCTCAATGCCCTGGTAATCATACATGTCAACGGAAATTTCAGCTGATCCGCCGATATCGGTTAATCCATCGGAGATTTCACCATCAAGGTTGATAACCTCAAACGAATTCATTTCCATTGGGAAAGTAACGCCGTCATTTGGCGCCCAGCTGGCATCGACTGCGATATCAAAATTAAACGATTCAAGCGGCAGTTGAACAAGAAACGTTTCTGTGAAAACATCACCGGGAGCGAAAGGCCGTCGCTCAACTCCCTTGTTGTATGCGATGTAACTGTTGACATATCCGGGAATGGTTGGATTATCCCATAACGCGGTCAAGCCATCGTTGTTTTGAATAGCGGTGCTGACACCAACACCGTAGTAATTCAGATCCGGCGGGAAAATCGCGATTACTCGAAGGTCAAACACTGTGAACATGGGGGCTGTCGTAGGATGAGTAACCTCAATATCACACTGTACAATATTGTCAGGCAGGAATTGAATATTTTTAACCTTAAGACAATTGCCGCAAGGCCATCCAAGCAGATATTCCTTTGCGTTCATGTGCGCGTTGAGTTCACGATTTGGCGTGATTGATCCTGTCTGTGTATCAGTTTCAAGATTCACCGTGTAATGCCCAAGGAAAGCCCGATTTGATACAGCCTGCGCGTTTGGCTGGGTGATGTCATCAGGCTGGATAACACTATTCTGAGAACATGATCCCAGAAGAAGTGCAAAAACAGCAATGAGAATGGGGAAGAGTATTCTTCGCATTTTAAAGCCTCCACAATGATGTGGTGTTTATGGATATAGCCAATACGTTGATTATTATTACGCATTTCAGCGTAAAAGTAAACCGATTTAATTAACAGCGTATGTCGTTTAACGGTATGTAGCTGTTCAATGGATTAGATGCCTGATTGTTGTGAAAAAATGGAAGAGCCAGACCATTTACCGAATGTATTGCAGGAAAATCCCGGCGAGGGGACTACGAGTTACATTTTTTCCCTAGAGACAGGCAGACAGGCCCGAATGGAAATAACTACTCTGTTATTTAAATAAAATCATTACTCTCCGAGAGGGATATCCTCAATAGAGATGGTAATTTCATTCGGAAATTCAATCTGGTCAAGGTTGTTTGCGGTTATCATAGGTGCTGACATGTCCGCCATTGATCTATAACCAGCGTATTCAGGATCGATATTCTCTCCATTTCGACCATATTAAATTCCAAGATATTGAGAGCCTATACCATAAGCATTATCGGGGTTATACAACCTGCAAAACGCGATGAGTGTCTCATCGCCGATTTTGAGCCATGAGTATTGAGCGACTTTACTGTTGTCAAATCCAATTTTGAAATCCGCACCTGAGGTTTTAAGCAGTTTGGCAAAGCCAGCGAAATTTTCAAGAATGATTAGACTGTGTTCACACTGAAAACCTGGTTTATCCTTAAAACCTGAATATAGATCTTTAAAAGTTTGGGGTAAAACAAAGTTTTTTTCGCTGAAATAGTAATCCTCTGTTGTTCCACAAACACGAATATGAATCTGTCCGCACATTCCATATATCATCCGATTTTCTTTCGATAAAACATCATTGACCGGGATTGTTCCACCTATGATATCGATAGCCTTCTCTTTATCATCATCACCAATACAGCCTCGTGCCCTGAATTCACGACGTTTATCCTCAAGAGTTTCACCTCTGTATGATTCCCATTCCCTCCAAGTGAATTCGATATAATTCTCAACCCATTTTTCTATTCCCTCATCACGATAAGCTTTATAGTCGAGATCCACAAATGTCATTTTTGCATGATCGTCACTGAACTTTTCCCATTTGATCAAACCTCGATCCGATTTATCAAGATTGAAATCTCTCCCGACTAAAACGCCTACCGGCGCTCCCGTCATGACATTACGAGGCCAATGCAATGGAAAACCGCTTCGGACAAAAGAAGACATCGATTCCGGATATGCCCCGGTAACACGTCTGTAAAGGCGAATTTCTTCAGCCAAATGAATTCTATAAGCATTGAGTTGGTAATAGCTTGAATCGTATAAATCGTTGCTTACAGGGAATGTCAGTCTTGTCCCCGCTGTAGCGCGTTCTGTCTGGAGAGGAGAAGCGCCAACCTCAGTTTTATCGCCGTCTGTCCTCCCCGGGTTTATCGGCTTTATCGATGATGAACATCCAATAACCAGGAACAATGATGTAATTAAAACCATCGAAATCATCAAATATGCGTTTGGTTTCATTTTACATTCTCCTATGTAATACACTAATCATATAAGACACTTATTTTAAAACAATCATTGTCACTAATTAAGACATCTCGAATTTAAAAGCCCACAATCAGGTATATCGTCAATATTATCCTCACAGAAAAAGCAATCGCTTGGATCACAAGCTCCCTCAGTTCCCAATAGGGTCAACCCATTGATACCAAATAGTTATCTCATTGGGGGGTCCGCAAGGCGCTGAGCCGATTACCGGAAAACAAGGACCTTCCAAAGTATTACCACCAAGGTAAATAGGCCAATTCCAATGAGGATTAGTCGCCGTACTAATTCCTCTAATCCTGCACCGGCTTTCCGTCGTAAAAATATTAATACCATAGCAACACCATGCACGCCTATATTGGCTTTCTTTTATCCCGTAAGTGCACATTTCACCGGAATTTGGACATGGTAATAAATCGGGCAATAAAACCTGTCTTCCAACCTAGTAAGAAGGTCCAGGAAGACATGTATCCGCGTAAGAGAATCTTACTGGAAAAAAGGACAGAAACAGCAGAAAAATAATCGCTAATGTAAAATAAATTTTGAACAAAAATGGTTTTGTATTCCTCATGGGGCTTCTCCATCTTTTCATTCATTGCTTCGTCAATTATATTATTATACTTAAAAAATAAGTTTATATCAATCTATGGTTTAGTGACAAACTAAATCAAGTTTAGATGCCTGTTTGTTGTGAAAAAAGAAATAAATGGAAGCCCGGTTAATGAGAAACCTGGCTACGATTTATATCCCTTTTTCAGAGGCCTCTAAAAGATAATATGATATATCGATAGCTGCATTCATCATAACTTTTAGTTCATGCTAAATGGGAAAAATCTCTTCCATTAATGTTTTTGACAGGTCGCAAAGGGATTTTAGATCAATAGTCGTGAGGAATTCCCTTGATATGCAAGAGAAGATGTTCCTGGTCATCCATGTCGTCAATCCAGCCATTATTGGCATCGGATTTTGCATCCAGGTCTTTTATATACGGTTTTATATCAAGCACCGGGGTTCCATCGAATACATCCAGTCCAGATGTGAAAATCTCATTATTCATGATGCGTTTCACACGAACAACACTAATCCCGATTGGGTTGGGACGCACAGGTGATCTGCTTGCAAATACGCCTACTTCAACACCATTTGCCCATGAGGGAGATACAATCATTGATAAATCTTGCTTTATCTGATGTATATGGTAAATGACATAAATAAAGAGAAACCCATCCAGTTTATAGAGTCCGTCGGAATATTGGGGATCAATTGTAATCCGAAATTCTCCATCATCCTCATCTACTGGCTGATATGGCGCATTTTTAGTGTATGGCGTCCGGATAATCCCAACTTGTTGAAACTTAATATTTTCAATGCTAATATTCTCCAAGAAGACTGTGTCTCTTTCACGTATTCATTCTTTAAGACAATAATATCGCTTCGATTCATTTTAGGAAAATAGTAATTATCCTTTTTTGAGCGTTTGAAGTTTTTCCAATGTCTTTTCAGCAACGATTTTATCTTTATTGAAATGCTTTATCATTCTAATAAGGCATTTTTGTTTCTCTTTTTCATCACCAAGATACTCAGCGCAAGCATTCATAAATCCTATTGTTTCAGTTATGTTTGCTTCTACGTCGCCTGGTATCAATTCACTGTCATGCTTAACTACATTTTCCGGGCATACATCATGGCATACGCCGCAGTGAATGCAATTCTTCATGTCAACCTTTGCTTTTCCACCAACCATGAAGATTGTGTTGGTCGGACATTCATCAACACAAATGCCACAGCCCAAACAGCCAGCTTTATCTACCCATGGCATATTTACGACCTCCCTCTTCCGCGGCCACTTCTTCCCTGTCCTCTACCATCCCTCGGGCCTTTACCTAAACCTCTACCCGTTCCTCTTCCTAAACCTCTACCTGTTCCACTGCCAAATCCCATGCCTGTACCCTGTCCCTGACTGGCTTGCCCACTGGCATCACTTGTAACCTCAGATATTATCGCTCCGGCAGGGCACGATGCCATCGCATCATTGATACAAGGCAAATTGGGATTCTTCACAACCGCTTTTCCATCAATAATCTCAAAACCATCTGGGCATATATTAGCACAAACACCGCATCCTATACATTTACTCTTATCTACCCATGTCAATTTTTCACTTCTCCCTTGGTAATTTAATGTTAATAATTTTTTTCACCGGCAAGTATAGATACATCAAGCCAATTCTCAGGCAGTACGAAGGGACATGCATACGCTTCATTGTACGCACACCACGGATTGTATGCTGCGTTAAAATCAAAGATCCATTTTCCCTCAGAGGTCAGATGGATATTGCGGTCAAGGTCCATATATCGGCCAGCACTGTAAGTATCCTTGCTGCTTGTAGTATCACGGAATGGAACAAACAATCGATCTTCCATTGGATCACTCTTGTATGCCTGTAGTGTACAATTCTTGTCTCCTATCTTAAATCTGAATTCACCCCATCGGATAAATTTCCGTTCCATATTTTTTGAATCCATTACCTTTAATGTTTCCTTTTCTGTATGTTCATGCAGTTCCAACTCAAATCGATATGCCGGGTCTAATGGATAATAATTCAAACCATTAAATTTCTGAAGATCGCCAAGCTGTATTGGTGATTGTGGATGACCACTGCCTAAGAACATGTCTTTCTCTTTACGTTCGTTTTCAGACTCAGCTTTCCATTTCTCAATATCAACCAAATTCATAATCTCCTATGCGCATTTTCTAAAATCATTAATTGGCATCAAGTTTTTTCGATAACAGTTACTAATTACTACTATATACTAACACTAACGAAAACGTAACAGATTTGATATTATTTGTCAATAGGGTCATAATACCCAAAATCCGCGATTGAACTGATTAGTTAGATTAAAAATATCGTAGCTAATGAGAAGCCGGGCTACAACTTTCCCGAATGTATGGCAGGAAAACCCCGGCGAGGGGACGCCGGGTTACAATGCGAATACACTTTTTTCAGAGGTCTCTATGATATAATCGTTCCTCGTGAAAGACAGCCAAAAAGCGATAAGAGCTGATCACGGATTTCGCTCTGTTCTACGGCGACTGTTCAAGCGTAAAAGCGCCATACTGGGACTCGTGATTATCATCATACTTTCCATCACCGGCATTTTCGGGCCCTTTCTCGCACCACATGATCCTGAATTGATTTACAAGGGATATGAAAAGCAATCGCCGGGAACAATCATTTTAAAAACAGAGATAGACAAGGAATTTGAATTCGCAACGAGAGGTGCGTTTAAATATCCGTTTTTGATTAACAACCATCACTCCATTTTCCTAATGGGCACTGATGATCAGGGGCGGGATTTATTTTCACGCCTTCTGTTCGGCGCGAGGGTTTCACTGCTCGTGGGTATTGTGGCAGAGATAATCGCGCTCTTGATCGGCATTGTTGTCGGAGGAATCGCGGGATTCTACGGTGGTCGCATCGATTCAATCCTGATGCGAATCACCGATATCTTCTTCGCCTTTCCATCACTTCTTCTGGCAATCGGGATACTCGCGATTTTTGAAAAGCCGGGCTTGTGGAATATATTCTTCGCGCTGGGAGTTGTCGGCTGGACTCAGGTCGCGAGAATTGTCCGCGGACAGGTTCTAACTGTAAAGGAGGAGGAATTTGTTGAGGCCGCTCGCGCAATCGGCGCCAATGATTTTAGAATCCTCATCAGGCATATCCTGCCGAACACAATCGCGCCGCTGATTGTCATCGGTACATTGGGAATAGCGTGGAATATTCTTTCGGAAGCCGGATTGAGTTTCCTCGGACTAGGTGTTCAACCGCCAGCGCCAAGCTGGGGAAACATGTTGACCGACGCAAGGTCATATATTAATTCAAAACATTACTTCATCTGTATAATCCCCGGACTGGCAATTGTATTCACTGTTTTGGGATTTAATCTCCTCGGTGACGGCCTTCGGGATTCACTAGACCCCCGAATGAAAAAAGGCGCTGTTTAAATGGAACTGTTGAATATGTCGATTTATCCTAGACTGTAGGGGCAACTCCCTGTGGTTGCCCTGCATTTATGGCATACTTCAGGACAGACAAAGGGGTCTGTCCCTACACATTAAACTTTTTCAACAGTTCGTAAAAATAAGCATATTTAAGCACGAATTACGTGAAACTAATTAATGGAGGTAAATTTCGCTCGTGTGAGAGTGATATGGTCTTAAAATGGCACATAAACGTTTACTGCTACACAATGATAATCATGATTGTCTTTCTGTTTTTCCTAATCATTCCGGATAAAGCCGTGTTATCCCAGACACCATCGGATAACTATAACAAGCAAATGGCAAAACTTGCGGATGATAACCTTAAAGCGTCAAATTCAAAAGACAGAGCAACAATTACCCGGAAATACGCCAGTCTTCAAAAACAAAAGAAAATGAAATCCGAGAATGTAGTAATTAACCTCGTTCCACTTAAATTCCTGCTTTTATTGATTATGGGTCTTTTTACATATCTAGTATTCCAGAATTTCTGGATAAGACGTTCAAAGGCAATTGAGAAGAGAATCCGATAGGAACGAATTCCTTCGAAAACTCCGTCTTTTTCATAAACCGATTAAATATTCAAATCCGAACGAATATCATGCCTGGATTCTTTTTCCAGTTTTTTCAGGAGTTCTTTTTCCTTTGTGGAAAGCTCAGACGGTGTTTTTACTACGACCTCGCAAATCTGGTCTCCCTGTCCCCATCCTCGAAGATGCGGTATTCCCTTGCCGCGTATTCGAATCTGCTGCCCTGATTGAGTTCCCGGGATGATTCTAAGGCGCCCTTTTCCAGTTAGAGTGGGGACCTCAATTGATGCCCCCAGCGCTGCCTCTGCAAAAGTTATTGGAATAATGCAATACAGGTTATCCTCAACACGTTGAAAAAACGAATGTTCATACACGCGTGTGTAAACATAAAGATCACCCGCAGGCGCGCCCATATTCCCTGCATTGCCTTTTCCACTGACTCTGATACGGCTGTTGTTTGTAACACCGGGAGGAATTTTAACCGCGATTTTTTCCAATTGGCGCTGTCTGCCTGTTCCCCCGCATTTGTCGCAGGGATTTTTGTTGATTTGTCCTGAACCATGGCAGTTCGGACAGGTCTGGGAAAATCGAAGCATTCCGCCACCTGTAACAACCTGCCCTCGCCCATTGCATGTTGGGCAGGTTTCAGGATGAGAACCCGGTTTTGCGCCTGAACCGTTGCAATATGAACATGGGATGGATCTTTCGATTGTAATTGTTTTTTTAGTGCCCTTTACGACCTCCAGAAGTGTCAGGTCAACAACCGCCTGAATATCGGCTCCGCGAGCGGGATCTTGCCTGCGACTGCCTCTGCCCTGGCGTTCGCCGAAAAACATTTCGAAAATATCCGATAAATCTCCGAAACCGGCTGATGATGGGTCGAAGTCGCCCGGTTGTCCCATTCCGGGTTGAAAAGCCGCCGCGCCGAACTGATCGTATCGCTGGCGTTTCTCGGGATCAGAGAGGATTTCATACGCCATCCCGATTTCCTTGAATTTCTCCTCAGACTGTTTGTCGCCGGGATTGACATCGGGATGGTGCTTGCGCGCGAGTTTACGGTACGCTTTTTTTATCTGATCCTGCTCAGCGCCTTTTTCCACGCCGAGTAGTTCATATAGGTCTTTCTTTATATTCATATTAATACATTCGTTCCCACAAGTTTAATTGCATCATTACAAATATATTATATGAGTCTGTATCTGTCAACATGTGCGCTGATGTTGATGTGGGGCGTAACGAAAAACGGCGCCGCTTGGTAGGTATCTCAGAACATGGAATTTTGCGCGAAATATTGTCATTCTGAGCGCAGCGAAGAATCTATAAGTTGCTGTGTTGATGATTAAACCAGATGAAATTAATCCACGCTATCGAGAATAGATCCTTCGCTGCGCTCAGGATGACAGAAAAAGGGGGGTTCTGAGGCACCCCGGTTTCCGGCAAGGGTCCTGAGGCATCCCGGTTTCCGGCAAGGGTGCCGAAACTCCCGGGCGGAATACTCAAGTTACCAATCTCATTCAAATTTCCTGATTCATTCATTCAATCTCCAGGATTTCCTTGTCCGTTACCTCGAAAAGAGTATTATCATCATCCTTTCCCCAGACCATGAACTTATACCCAAAATCTGAACCCGCATAGTAAATGACATCCTCGCTCATGAAGAATTTAAGGATGTCAGCCATTCCCATATCGTCAATCAAACCAATGCCGATAACATCCGAGAGCTTATTGGGAAAATGATTCTTTCTTGAGTAAAATATTGAAAGCAATGAGCGAATTTCGTTTATCGCGGCTAACGCCTCATTGTTAGTGCAGTACTCAAGAATATCCCATGCCGAGTCATCAAAACTGTAAACCAGATTAAATCGTCCCTCCAGAAGATAGTGATTCTTATTTTTGGAGACGCCATCGAGTAAATCAAATGCTGTTTCGTTTTCCATATCCATCCACGCGAGGATATTGTAATCTTTGTCAATACGCATCAACGCGTGCGGATACCAGTAAACGACCGCAGTTGAATCATCGCAGGCGTAAAGCAGACGCAAGTCAACATAATCACAAGCTTTCCATTCACGGGATGTTTCACCGGATTCAATATCGAGATGCATTATCGAGGGAAAACCAAATTCCGTTACGCCTGCCGCCTGAATGAACGCGATATTTTCATCAATCTGGAAAATAATCGGGATGCCCTCGATTGATATATCATTCGTTAAAACAACCTTTGTCTCGAATAAATTATCGTAATTATCACTTTGCACATCTTTAACAGAAAGAGAACCATCGTTTGGATCAAGCGTAAAAATCTTTTTATCATCTTTCAGTAATGTGGATATGATAATGTCAGAGGTATCGTGAAAGCATAACAGCTCGTTTTTACCGCTTTTAACGTTATTGAAAAAGACAGGCGTACCGATTGGGCGGCCCTTCAGGTCAACCTTCACACCGCTCAGGACAATGTATTTATCGATTTTATCCAGAAAAACAGATGCAAACCTGTTCGTATTGAGTTTTTCTATTTCGATTTCGCTCATTTCGTTGTTTTCGAATCGCTTAAGGACAAGCGTCATATCGCCATCGAAAGTGAACGGATTGATTATGTCATCCGGGTTGTACTGGTCATCCAGCCAGATGCTGTTATCATAATCGATTGCAATCCGTCGCGGATGGGACAGCGCCGGGCGGCAGATACCAACTGAAATCGAACTCGCGGATTCAAGTCCGATATCATAGCGGTTTACTATCATCGTGTCAGGATCGGCGATTAATCCATGCAGATTTCCAATCCTGTCGTAGTCGAGCGACGTGATATATTGTTCACATTTAACAACGGTTTTTTTCTTCCCCAAATGAGTAAGAGTTGCAAGGAAAGGCGAGTTAAGATTTTCCTTATCGATAATCTCGCCGGTCAGCGCGATTTCCCTGTTTGAGCTGACAGCGATATCGAAAATATCAAAACCGGCTGGATTATCCAGAAGTTCTGCGATGTTTATCGAATCAACCGGCATGGCGTTTTTATTGAACACAATAATCTCATTATTGGCAAGCACAATCAGATGATTATTCGCGACATCCCAGTTATCAATCACATCGCCTTTTTTCCCGATAAAGCGTGCCAGTTTATCTGAAAACGGAAAGCTGGTTATATAAATGATGTCCTCATGCTCGACATAGATTTTATCAGTATCGAGACATACAGCGCCGTAGGCGGATTCGTCCATCAAGTAATCAAGGATTTTGGAATCAGAAAGTGTGCCGGTGGAATCGAATACTTTCAGAACAGAGCAGCCATCCTCGTTATCAAGCAGAATCAAATCGCCGTCATCGGAAACCGCGAAAATATTCCTGCCGCTGATGAGGGTTAGCCCAAGATCAAACCTCGCGGCGTTTTCACCAACACCCGCGGGAATGAGTCCGTTAATGAACTCACCTGTCCTGGAATATGCCTTAATATGTGATGAGTTTGAAACTGTATCGAGAATATGGAAAGTGCCATCGTTTCCGACTACGAGCTGCTGCGGATAAATCAAACTATCAACCGGGTCAGATACAGCGCGTTCAAGGCCTTTGACATCCGCCAATGCTGGAACTGGGCAGAGAAGAGAAATAGTTAATATCAGGAGAAACGTGAATCGCAATTTAGTTTCCTTATTTAGAATTCGATGTGATTATAACATTTGAACGCTAGTACTTTAGAGACCATTACAAAAAGAAGTGTTCATGGATAAGTATTTTTAGAACAGCGATTTATCGTTGTATCTCCCCCCCCCCTTAATCCCCCCGCGAGCGGTGGGAAATATTTTGTGCATTTGCAAACAATATCCAATCTATATACTTGTGAAGTGAAGAGACAAAATTCTCCCTCCCCGCTCGCGGGGAGGGCTGGGGTGGGGGGCATATGGCGCTATTTGAGCATGACATAAACTTCCAGCTTTAAAAAAGGTTCACGCGTGGCTATAATCAAGCTTGATTAAAATACATGATACCATTGAGAAAATATACTCCCTGGGTTCTTGTGCTGATTTTCGGTGCGATTTACCTGCTCACTCCCACAGTGCTGTACTACTGGGATGGTATCGTGTTCGCCTCACTGTGCGAGGAGGGCACTGTGCACGAGTTGATTCACCCGCATCATCTTTTATATAACCTATCTCTGGACATCGTGTATGAGATAATTCGCATGCATGTTCCAGGCTTTCGCTCACTTCCATTTCTAATCTGGGTTAGTTCGATATTTGGCGCGCTGACGATTTATTTCTCGCATTTGATTTTCAGGACAATTTTCAAACGAGAGGGGCTTGCAGTAGCGACAACGTCCTTCATGGGATTCTCATACACATTCTGGCATTTTTCCACTGATTCAAACGCGTATATTATCTCTGCGTTCTTTCCGGTTTTCGTGGCGTATTTATTGATTTCGATGAATGGCGCTCCAAAGCCGCGATTCAGGATGGTGTGGGCGTGCCTGGGATTCAGTGTTGGAATGTTGCTGCATCAGGTGGTCGTGTTTTTCTATCCGATTTACACTTTCTGGGTACTTGCATTCAAATTCAAAGACAGCAGGCTGAAGTTTCCGGCTGCCGCAAGATTGGCTTTACTGTTTCTTCCCGCGATTATCACTGTCTCGGCTTATTTCCTGGTCGGACGAGTGTTTTTCCAGTTCCAATCGCTGGATGAATACTGGCAGTGGGCAACAGCATACGGGCATCAGCAAAGATGGTGGTTCGGAAGTGAAAATTCGGGTTTTCCCGCGTTCGCGAAAGCTATTGGCATCTCTCATCTGAAGTTGATGTTTTACCCCGATTATATCCGCTTCGGATTATTCAGGTTTGATACTCTGACGTTTGAGGATATCGCGAAGAAATTACTGGCGCTTATCTCGCTTTTGACAGTATTTTTAGTGTTTATAAGAGGATTCGTTTACCTAATCGGGGCAATCGAGCGTCGTCGTTTTTACGCCGCGTTGCTTCTTTTGTGGATAATACCCTATTTCGTGTTTTTTACGTTTTTCACGCCGCAGTTTGAATTTTACAGGCTGTATTACCTGCTTCCAATTATGGTCATATTCGCGCTTGGGTTGAAAGGCTTTTTCGAAAAGCCATCGTATGAACATCTCGATTTGCCTATCCAGCCAAACAGGCTGTCAGGATGGGTTTTTGTTCTGTTAATGATTTTCGCTGTGTATAACGGTGTTGTAGGGATTCATCCGCAGATGTTTGAAGCGAACAATCGATGGCTTATGGACGCTAAAGCGTTTACTGCAAAAGCGCCCCGCGATGCTGTCATGGTCGTGCCCTGGTCGGATGAAAAAATGGAGGAATACAGCCGGGTCGCGAATCTCGCATCTTATTTTGGCACACAGGGAGTGCTGTTCGCTGAGCCGATAATTCAAATTGTAGGGCCGATGCCTGAAATTATCGGGCCACCTCCGATGCTGGATGATGAAATCAAACCGCGTGAATGGGATGAGGTCGAGATAAGACCGGGTTTATTCCCTGATATTGAAAAAGCGTTTTTTCATGTTGATTTGCTCAACATCCACAATGACGGCTGGCGTATTATCGCCTACAGGTTCCCGGATGTTAAAATCCCGCTAAAAGGAATCGTTCACCTTCCCAATGCTGAACGCTGCAAGACAGTCCGGTACGGCTCGATAGAATACCATCGGGGAAGGGATTTTTATTTGCAAACGGAATAGCGGAAGTATGGAACATAATGGAATGAGGTCTCATCAAAAGGATGGATTCCGGGTCAAGCCCGGAATGACAAACTACTGTCATTCTGTGAACTAATGTCATTCTGTGAACTAATGTCATTCTGTGAACTACTGTCATTCCGTGAGTTACTGTCATTCTGTGAGTTACTGTCATTCCGTGAGTTACTGTCATTCCGTGAGTTACTGTCATTCTGTGAGTTACTGTCATTCCGTGAGTTACTGTCATTCTGTGAACTACTGTTATTCCGTGAGTTACTGTAATTCCGTGAGTTACTGTAATTCTGTGAACTAATGTCATTCCGTGAGTTACTGTAATTCTGTGAGTTACTGTAATTCTGTGAACTAATGTCATTCCGTGAGTTACTGTCATTCCGTGAGCTACTGTCATTCCGTGAGTTACTGTCATTCCGGGCTTGACCCGGAATCCATTCTTTTAGCTTTCGTAAGTTAATATCATTTCTTTCTTTTTCATAAATCTCAATATGCCTAAAACACCACTAAAAGTCCTCTTTATATGTACAGGCAACTCCTGCAGAAGCCAGATGGCTGAGGGGTTGATTAATCACGATTTCAAAGGCCAGATTGAGGCGAAAAGCGCGGGAGTCATGCCGTGTTATGTGCATCCAAACGCGATTAAGGCTCTTGATGAACTTGGTATTGATATAACGCATCACGAATCGCAGCATGTAAATGAATTTCAAAACGAATATTTTGATATTGTGATAACTCTGTGTGATTATGCTAAAAGCGTCTGCCCGGATTTCCCAAACGCCGATGAGGTTATCCACATGCCGTTCGATGACCCTATTAATGCTGCTGGCAGTGAAGAGGATATCCTGAATGAATATCGCCGCGTGCGTGATTTACTGAGAAATCAAATCGGTGATTTTCTCAGCAAACAACTTTAAAAAAGTGATACATAATAATCCAAAATCAGTTATAATTACGCATGGTTCTTTAAATAATTACTCCTTAAAAACAATAATAGTGAGGTTTCAAGAAATGAGATATTTTTCACATTTATTGATTGCACTACTAGTTTTGATTTTCGCTGGATGCTCCTCAAGTGCAACCAATCCGGTTACCAGTGTAAATCCTGTTAATGGCAATCAGGCTAATGCAATCGACACGCTGCCTGTAATCGCGTTCGACGGTTCAGGCGCAATCGGCTTGATGGGTGCTTATGGTGTCAGTATCAATCTTGATGAAATGACATTTGACATTACGCCGCTAAGAACATCGGCGTTGGGTGAATCATACATTGTCAGTGGAAAGGCATTTTTCACAATGACACCTTGCTCTGATTGTTTACAAATCGATAATATCAGCATGGATTTGGATGGCAACATCGTTCTTGGTCTAACAGTCAAACATCCATTCCCCAAAGGCGACACTTTGAAACCGCCAACCGCGGTTAACCGCCTTGATTTGGATGTTTTCGACCTTGCGGTTGTTATGCTGCCTGTTGAAGTAACTGCTGATATTTATTCGTTGACTGGTGCTCAGACATATCCAGGCGTTCTTATCAACGCGGATGGTTACACTACAGAACTGGCAAATGTTGTGGATGACGCATCAGCATTGCCCTATAAAATCTGTTTCGAGGATGCCAACAACAACAGGTTCGAAATGGGCACTGACTATCAGCCGTTCGATATGGTTATAAATCCGGGTGCCGGACTGAATTTCGAGCTTTGGTTAACGATGGGTTACGGCGCGAGCGCAAAAAAACCGCAAAGGCTGAATCCATCATATTACATTCCTGAGTTCAACCGCAAATCCGCGTGGAAAGTTGTTGTTACTCCACCTGAGGGCGAAGACCCGCCGGCAGCTGGAAACACATGGACCAGCGCGGATACAACAACTGATTTTACAGTTACGATTGATATTTATGACTGGAACCACGGCGCAACAATAGCTGTTGGAGAATATCCTGATCCTGCGAATCCGGATTATATCAGCGCGTCATCGGATATCAGCGCGGTTACAGTTGAGGTTCCGGGAATGACGTCAGCGATTGTTTCAGCTTCCACAGTTGATACAACACAGAACGGCTGGGATGATCCGTTGACTTATACAGCATCTTTCCCAAATGAAAATGCTATTGCGGAAGGCGTTTATCAGGGACTTGTGAAAGTAACAGATTCGAGAATCCCCGGTGTATCCGCTTACGGTGGTGAAACAGATACACTCGTTCATGCTCCTGATGGAATCATTCTTGAATGGTACAACATGAATGAATTCGCGACTTACCAGACATTCCCCGCGACTGTTGTTGTCGGAAGCACGATTGAACTGACATCGCCAAATGGCGGCGAGAACATCGGGGTTTACTGCATTCACGATATCACATGGAACACAATTCTATATACCGGTGATATCAAACTGGAATACTCCAAAGACGGTTTCGTTTCTGATATCAACGAGATTATCGCCGCGACTGAGGATGATGGTATTTATAGCTGGGTGATTCCGGATGATCCATCCACAACGGTTAGAGTCCGGGCATCGCTTGTGGATATACCCACTGTTTACGATGATTCAGACGCTGATTTCGCAATAATTCAAAATACTTTCTCAGTTGTGCTAGACGGGAATTACAGTTTCGATTCATCACGCCCTGATATTTCACCATCAATTATTACCAAACCAAACGGGGATGTGATTTGCAGCTATTGCCGTTGTTACTATGGTACCAGTTACACATCAGATTACGGGTACTCACCAAACAGCGGTGCAAGCTGGATTGAGCCATACTATGTAACGTGGGGTGGCAGTGCTGGAAACATGTCCACAATGGCAATTGATGCTGTCGGCGATGCATATCACAAGATTCACAGAGGGGGTAGCAGCTTAATCGTTCGATTCTCATCCGCCTCGCCAAATTCAGGAGTTTACCTGACAGCCGCAACACATGGAATGGCTCTAATTTTCACACATGATGGTCTGGCAGTCGAGTTCGGTGATTTTGGCAATACAATTCGATATAAGAAGGGAACTGATCCGAACAGCCCGTTTTACAACGGCGATTGGACAGCCTGGATCAGCGCACCGCAATATACCGCAGTTCCATCACCGTCAAGATTGTCTCAAACACTGAATATCATTAAAGACCCGACAAACGCCATTTACATGGTTTACTACTCATCCAATGCGAGTGATACATGGATTCGAATGGCATATAATTCAGATGGCGAAGCATTGACATGGGATTATAACAATGATGTTTACGACGGCTCCGCAGACGGATATGATTGCGCGCGTGACCCAAGTCTGTGGCTTGATTCGGATTCCGACTGGCACAGTGCGTTTATCCTGCACACCAATTCGCCTTCATCCACGGAAAGCATTGCTTATGTGCGTTCTGATGATGCTCTCGCATGGTCAACTCCGGTTACTGTTTATGAAGTATCGGGAGCGGATGTTCTGGATTGGGTTACTGTTACTGCGGTAACATGCGGATGTAATGAAATTGCCGTTATAACCTATCAGGAAAACGATATTGTTTACCTTACATATAGCTGGAATCTGGGGCAGACATGGCAGACACCAACTCAGCTAAGTACCGGAGCTGACTGCAAAGCCGGCACCTGCGTTACTGATGATGATTACGTACTCACATGCTGGGAGCATGACGAGGTAACTGACAAAAGGATTGAAGTTATCCGCGCTCATTTCGAGCAGGATTAGACATTGATTCCAGTTTTAATACCGGAAAAAAACACCCCGGATGAATATTCCGGGGTGTTTGTATTTGTATAAAGGGGACAGCGCCCTTTTATGTCGCTGATTATACCTGCGTTTCCGAACGACCTTGTTTGCATTTAACGCATTATCTTCATATACATCGCTTTCTGTATGGCCATTCGAGCAGTACCCCGGCGAAGGGACGCCGGGTTACAATTTCAACAATTCCAGCGGATACTCGTATATTATGGAATCGAGTTCCTGTTCCCAGCTTGTAAATCCCATTTGCTTGAGCCAATCCAGCATTTGCGGATAGTCCGGGACAAATAGTTCAATATGGCTTTTGCCTTCTTTTTCAGGTGCGATTGTTTTTATGTGGCTTATCAGAGCATCAGCATATTTGTATTCCAGTGCATCAAGGAATGTCAGGCTGATTCGCTCGTTAAATATAATCAACGCAATTGCCTTGATTTCATCATCGAGCGTAATACCCATGCACATATCTTTGTCGATGAAATACTCCTCGATTAATTTGTCTGAATAGGGATGCACAATCCAGTCGAAATTAAGAAGTCCTTTGAGCTTATTAAAATACTCGGCGTTTTTCAGCCAGGAGAAAATGCTGTCCTTATCTTTGAATATTGTTACTGGATATGCGCTATCAAGTTTTTCGATTTCATCCTTTTGGAATTCAAGTTCCTTTATCGAGCGCTTGATGATTGCCTTAAATCCCAGCCGTTCGGAAACAGCGATTGATTCATGGTTGCCGATATATGTTGCAAACCTAAGCGATGTTAAATTAGAATCTTTCTTTGCCAGTTCAATGAAGTGCTTCGTTACGGTATCAGCAACTCCCTTCGCTTTGGCGTCAGGATTTTTCCGCAAGGACTGCATCCAGGCATCCGTTTCGGTTAGATATGTAAGTTTCGCGCATCCGATTAACTCGCCATCGTGTTCAACCGCGGTGAATTCACCTTTGGATTGAAGCAGCCAGTCATCGAACACCCTTTCGAACATGCTCGCACTGTTCCAGATTTTGCTGGTTATCTGTATCAGAGTTTCCTTATCCTCAGGACGCATTTTTCTGATTATTAAATCTTCGTTCATATTCACATTATATCACCATCCATATTTTTGCATGATAATTATAGTGCTTACAGTAAGTAAAGAGAAAAATCCTGAAAGAATCGGTATTCATGTTTGAATCATCACCCGTGTAAAGAAATATTACAGCATGACAATTGACTATTTTGTGATTTATTGCCATAATTTCTTCTGGTAAAAATATCTTTATAGGGAATTTGATTATGGGAATTCAAGAAATAGATGCATGTTATGTTATGAAACTCAAAGCTCTCAGTGAGACGACTCGTCTCAAGATGATTCCTCATCTTTCTGAGCCTCGGACTGTGAAACAGATTGCTGATATCCTGGAAGTGGATCATCACGCGCTCTATCATCACATGCGTGTTCTTGAAAAAGCAAAGATTGTTGAGCTGGTTAAAACCAGAAAAATTGGGAATATCGTTGAAAAATATTTCACACTGACAGATAACTGGGTCGTGATGCTCGGTTCATCGGAGCATTTCGGCGTAGCAAATTTAAGCCCGTTAATCCGCCAGATGGTTCTGACAATGCTGGAGGATTTGACTAAATCCTCACAGATCCCTGAAGAGTCAGCATCCATTTACAGGCTCTATTTCAAATTCAACTCTGAAGATATCAAGTCGAAACAACATAAGCTAAAGAAACTGTTTGAGGATTTCATTAAAGAGATTGAAAAGATAGAAGACAAGGATGGCGATTTTATATACTC
Source organism: bacterium (assembly GCA_021157815.1). Lineage (GTDB taxonomy): Bacteria > JAJVIF01 > JAJVIF01 > JAGGVT01 > JAGGVT01 > JAGGVT01. The sequence goes on from JAGGVT010000191.1 coordinate 42,223, forward strand.
GTTGAATCTGTTGCTGTTCAAAATGGGAGAACCGCTAAAAGAAGCAAAATAGAATCCGGTTTTTGGAATAAAAATAGCAGAGGGCTTAAACCATCTGCTATTTTTATATGCGATACAAGGGCACAGCAAACGGCGCCCCTACTCTAATTCTAATTATTAGAAATTGACATCCACGAGTATCTCAATAGGACCAATACCATGCATGTTCGGATTCGAGCTCGGCAGGAGCCTGAATTCGTTCAAGCCGTTCATTAAAAATCCCTGTAATGGAATCGAGATGAACGGGTCATTACCGCCGCCGTAAATAGGAACAATCTGACCGTTAAGGTAAAAGTCGAAATCGCTTGGCATCTGTCGAGTCCAGCTGCCATCGGGTCCCTCATGCTCCCATGTGTTTGTCGAGGGGAATCTGAAAGTCATGCCATTCGGCGCCGGATTGTTTCCGTCGAAATAAAATTTACCGCCGAGGTAACCATCCTCGCCGAAAATGAACGAACCATAATTGATGTTGGCATTGAAAACAAAATCCTGCAGATTTGTTCTGACACCATTGACCCCGGGGACAATGTAATACCTTTGCCCATGCGGCATGTACGGTGTCCCGCCGGGATAGCCGTAATACATGGGACGGTTGTAGTAGTACGGGAAATAATAGGGATACGGATTGTAGTTGCGGCTTACATATCCGTTAGGGTAGAAATAGTAGGTCGGGCCAAGTTCACTAAGCGGCACCGCGTCTTTAATCCCAAGATCTTGTTGTGGTGATCTATAGTTTTGATTATTTCCTCTGTAGTAATTTGGTGAGTTGTAGTAGTACCTTTTTTGGTTATACGCCCCCGGAGGATTACCGCCCTGTCCACCATAATTCGGTGTGTTGTAGCCATCGTGATTTGAATACGGCGCATTCGGAGCCATCGAATTGACATAATCCTTAATAAAAAAATGGCAGAAACTGACCGATTCTACACCGGGAGGAAATGAGTCGGCATCGGGATTTTTCGCCACCTGCGCGATTACATGTTTGTCCAACGGGCTTCTACCGGCAATCAGAATCACCGATCCCCTGCCCTCCACAGGGGGAAGGTTGAATTTGTATTTATGAATCGGGTTTTGAGTCGGAACCATATGCATGTATTTATTCGTAAAAAGAGGCATTATTTGTCCATCTGGTGAGTATGCCAGCATGGTTAGATGTTTGTAGAACTGGCTCTTGTAATGCAGAGTTAATTGCGAGCCGGGAAGTAGGTAGCCGCCCTCAGGGATTTTCTCGCCGGGCCATACGGATGCGATATCCGGGTGGAAATCCTCCGCGTTGTCGAGGCGGTTTATATCATCGATGAACCATTCGATTTTGCCATCCCTGATATCGTTTGACGCGGATGCTGTGCCGGTCATTGCCAGCGGAATCAGGACAATCAGAGTAATCATTAGTATTCGTAGATATTTCATATATTCAACCTCACCCGGGAACGAATTGAAAAATGCGAATCGCAACCACCTCATTAATTATACTACTATCTATAATAAGATACACTTTGCGGGGGAAAAGTTGAATGGGAGATTTGATAAAAATATAGACCTGTAACGCCAGATGTAGCCCGGGAATCCATTTCCCGGGAAAATTGCGTGCCTACAACGCAATATGGTATTCAATTCAGCATGGTTGATATAATATTCGTGTTTGTTTCATCTATGTCGCGTTTTCCCCGGGAAATAGATTCCCGGGGTACATGGATTTCAATATTAAACCTATGCTATTTTGCCTTTTTCCTTACCGGAATATAAATGTCCATTTCTGATGCGTCACCAGCACAGCATCGGTTATCGTACAGTTCAATATCGGCTGAGTCGGAATGGTCATATTCAGAATTTGGCAGCCATTCTTTTAAAATCCATGCGAATGCATCCTGAATCGACTTCGGTATCTCACCCTTTACTGTGAATACAGCGTAATCCGTTTCAGGAATGGTTCTTAAAACCATGCCATCAGGAATGTTGTCTGTTGATGTTACCTCAGATGCAATCATATAAACGAAAGACTGGTCCTCCATGTTGAAATCGGTGCAAACGCCAAGGGATTCCTTGTCATCTTTTCTGTTCGGGATTTTGTCGATGAGTTTTTCCGCCATTATTTTTCCCCAGAATTCGGGAATCTGTTTCGTGTTCTGGTTATCCTTGAGAGTGGTTTTAAGTTCAAATCCAATAACCGGAAATGAACTCCTTGTGATGAATTTTGGTTCCATTTGATTCCCCTTGCATCTGATATGTAAGACGAGCATAAACTAATATAATGTTTAGTAATTGTCAAGTTCTTTTTTATACTTTCCCTGTGATAGGGCGCCCAGGATTGCAGGGTTGTCGTTTTAAATGTGCTGTAAACGGTATTAATACAGGTAACATAAAAGGTGTCTGACTCGAATTAATTTGGTACATCAAAATAAATCGCTTTGACATGTGTTATACTTAAATTAAGATTTAATCTTTGGGCGGAGGTGCATTGGCAATGCAATGGAAACCAGATTTTCTTAGAGGATTAGTAGTAACTGTTTTAGCGGGATTGCTTCTCTCAGTATGCACTGAAATCACCAATGCTGAAAACGGGATTATTGCGGATAATGTTCTTGAGC
>JAGGVT010000119.1 GCA_021157815.1 bacterium
AAACAAATAATTGAATTCTCCATTTTATCGTAATTCGCTCAATCAAGCATGAATCCTGTAAACTAAGAAAAACTATTTTCATTCGAAAACAATCTGGAATTAATTTGTACCCGGTACGAATTAATTATTGTAGTGAATTAATAAAAAGAGAGATTCCTCCGCTTCGCTACGGAATGACAGATTTTCCATATCTTTTGCTTTTTCAACAGCCCCGGGACGCCCGCGCTACGTTTTGCATTTGAATCGATTTATGTCTGGTTGTACACTATCATGTTGAGATTGGGGCGCAGTAAGGAGGCTATCTCAGAACCTGGCTTTTCTGTCATTCTGAACGAAGTGAAGAATCTATTCTCGACGATGCGAATTATTCTCATCAGGTTTAATAATCAACACCGCAACTTATAGATTCTTCGCTGCGCTCAGAATGACAAACTTTTTCGCTCATCATAAGGTTCTGAGACAGCTTCCAAGCAACGCCCCTACGAATTATTTGGAGCGCAGCAAGCAACGCTTTTACGATGAGATGATAAATCGCAGGATGGTGAATGATGACAGAACGTGAAATAAGAGTTCGATTCGCCCCGTCGCCGACCGGGCAACTTCATATAGGCAGTGTGCGAACAGCCCTATTCAACTACCTGTTCGTAAAGTCAGGCGGGGGAAAAATGGTGCTTCGCATTGAGGATACGGATGAACAGCGCTCAACAGAGGAATCGCTGCGAACCATAATCGACGGTTTGAGATGGCTTGGTATCGATTGGGATGAGGGACCCGAAAAAGGCGGAATAGCTGAGTCATATTATCAATCTGAACGTGTTGAGATTCATCGGGAATACGCTCAAAAGCTGATTGACGCGGGGAAGACATATTACTGCGACTGCACAGGCGATGAGGGACCTACTACGTGTAACTGCAAGAATAAAGACCAGGAGGCGTTGAAGAATTCTCCCAACTCGGTTGTGCGATTTAACATCCCTGATGGTATTACTGAAATTGATGATCTGATACGCGGCAAGGTTAAATTCAATAATCTTGATATAAAGGATTTTGTCATTCTTAAATCGAATGGGAATCCTGTTTATAATTTCGCGGTTGTCGTGGATGATATCACAATGGGAATCACGCACGTCATCCGCGGCGATGACCATCTCTCAAACACACCGAAGCAGATTCTGCTTTATAAAGCGCTGGGAGTCGAGCCGCCGATTATGGCTCATCTGCCTCTTATTCTATCACCGCTTGGCGGGAAATTGTCGAAACGCCAGATTGCGAAACCTCAGAATACACCGGATTCACAGAATTATGTCCCAGCGGTTAATGTCGAGTGGTATTGTGAAAATGGGTTCCTGCCGGAGGCTTTTGTTAATTATCTCGCGCGCCTGTGTTGGAGTAACGGCACCGACGAGGAATTTTTCACGCTCGATGAGCTTATCGAGAAATTCTCCATGAAAGGCATTTCTCCAACCGCCGCGCTGTATGACTGGAAGAAACTCAAATGGTATAATGGGAATTATATTCGTAATCTGAGCGTTGAGCGGTTTATCGATGAGTGCATGCCGTTTTTTATTAAGGCTCACGGTAAAGAGGCAGTTGATGAAAAAGGCGAGGAGTGGTGTAGTAAACTGCTTCCGCTGTATCAGGAGCGGGTTGAGTATTTCGCTGAAATCGGCGATAAGACAAAATTCTATTTCGAACGCCCGGTTGAGTTTACGCCCAAGGATATAAAGAAAGTCAAATGGAACGATGAAACGCGTGATTTACTTAAGGAATTCCTGCTGGATATCTGCGCCAAGAGCGATTTCACGGTTGAGAATCTTGAATCAACGATAAATCAATTCACTGAGCAGAAGGAAATCAAACTTGGACGAATCATGCAACCGATAAGATTGGCGGTATCGGGAACTCGCGCCACTCCGGGATTGTATGATGTTTTGAATCTCATCGGAAAAGAGGAGACAATCGAGCGAGTGAAGTGGTTTATTGACAATGTGGATGTGATCTAATTTTCTAAGGAGTTTGTAATGGTTGCTATTCTTGGAATTGATGCAGCATGGACATCAAAACAACCAAGTGGACTGGCACTTGTCGAACAGAAATCGGGACGCTGGTTATGCAGAGGCATTGCGCCAAGCTATTTGAGCTTTATTACATTATCTTATGGCAAAGCTATTGATTGGCATTCCAGGCCAACTGGCTCTATGCCTAATGCCAAAGCAATTCTTGATGCTTCCAAACGTATTTTGCATAACAAACCTGTTGATATCGTAACTGTCGATATGCCGATTTCGACTGTGGAGTTTTCATCAAGAAGAATCGCGGATGAAAAAGTATCCAGAGCTTTTGGTGGTTTGGGTTGCAGCACTCATTCTCCGACAGAAGAACGACCAGGTTTAATGGGGAAAACAATAAGTTCTGAATTTGTTGAAATGGGATTCACAATCGCAACTGAAGACACGCCACAAAGCAGCAAAAATTGCATTGTTGAAGTGTATCCACATCCAGCGATAATAAAACTTCTTAATATCGATTATCGTTTGGAATATAAAACACTGCGTTCAAGACAATTCTGGCCAAGGACAAGAGTTAGATACAGAATAGAAAAACTGGTTCAACAATTTAACAGGATTTTTAACGCCTTAAGCACTGAAATAGAATGCATCCCGGATTTTTTACCAAACGCAAACACAACGTACACATTAACGGGATTAAAAAAGTATGAAGATGTCTTGGATGCACTTGTGTGCGCATGGGTTGGCATCAAGTATTATGAAGGTTCAGCAGAACCTTTCGGCGATAACACAGCTGCAATCTGGATACCTGTTTAGACATAATAGCAATGACAATGTTTGAGTCAACATTCCTTTTTCACCTTTGAATATCAACGAATAATGAACTATAATTGATATTGCACATTAGGCATATTCTGAAAACCACCAAAAAATAAAACAAATTTTAAGGTTTGAAGTTGCATTTTCTGACAATCTTTGCTAACCTGCGACTTAGTCTCGACTAACTTTTTGAGTGTTTGTTATTACTCAAGCACACATTGATTTTGAGCAAATTAACTACTATTTAATACAGAGTTTAACTACTACTCTGGAGGTTTTGAAATGCGTACTTTAGTTTGTTTGTCAATAGTTCTATTTGCACTTGCATTTACGGGTTGCTCAGGGGGAGGCGATAATGCCTTGATCCCAAATCCGGCGGGTAATATCAATGCTGGTGATTTGGATTCGCTGCCTGTAATCGCGTTCGATGGCGAAAGCGCAATCGGTTTTCTCGGCGCGTATAATCTGGCTATTTCACCTGACGGCGCCAATGCTGAATTGATTTCCATGCGCCATACAGCGGATGGTGAATCATATATTGTGTCGGGCGAGAATTTCTTTACGATTTCTCCCTGTCAGGACTGCCTGAGGATTGACAGCATCGCGCTGGATGAAAATGGCGATATCGTTCTCGGGATGCAGGTTAAGCATCCGTTTCCAAAGGGGAACACATCGCAGCCGCCATCCGCGATAAACCGTCTCGACCTGGATGTTTTCGACCTGGCGCTGATTCTTTATCCGATTGAGAGGACAGCGGATACATACTCACTTACCGGAATTGATGCCTATCCCGGTATTCTTGTCAATGCGGATGGATTCACGTGTGAACTGGCTGAGGTAATTGATGATGATGCAGCGCTGCCATATAAAATCTGTTATGAGGATGCAAAAAACAACAGGTTCGAGATGGGGCTTGATTATCAGGATTTCAATGTGGTTCTCTCAACAGGTTCGAAATTGGTGTTCGATGTTTATCTGACAATGGGGTACGGCGCGAGCGCGAAGAAACCCCAAAGGCTTGAGCCGACATATTATGTTCCCGAGTTCAATCGAAAAGCCGCATGGAAAGTCGATGTTACACCGCCTGAGGGCGATGATCCGCCGGAGATTGGGAATACATGGGACACTAATGATTTATTAACCGAGTACACTGTTACAATCGATATTTACGACTGGAACCATGGCGCGACAATCTCACCTGATTTTCCAGACCCGGATAACACTGACCAGATAAGCGCATCGTCAGATATCGGAGAGGTTACAGTTGAGATTCCCGGCATGACCAGCGCCGCGGTTTTAGGCGTAACAACAGATACGACATCAAACGGCTGGGATGATCCGCTGACATACACGGCCGCAATCGCCAATGAAAATGGGCTTGGCGGCGGAGAATATACCGGCCTTGTAAAAGTAACCGATTCACGAATTCCCGGAATGGTGCTTTTTGGCGGTGAATCCGATACTCTTGTGCACACACCAGACGGCATACTTATTGAATGGAAAAACATGCCTGAGTACGCGACATACCAAACATTCACCGCGACAGTTATTCATCTCTGCGGCCCGATTACCGGAGAGATTCTAAGCGGATGCCCGTCTGAGGGAATTGTCCACGGCGATACCCTTGATTTCACGGTAGCAGCCACGAGCGATAACGGCGGCAATGTTGTTCTTTATGAAGTTGATTTTGATTATGACGGTTTCGATTTCATTCCTGATCCGAATTTCCCGAACAACACTGACGGCATTTTCGATGATGTTGGGCCTTTTAATGTGCCCGACCCGTGCGAAAGCAATATACCTTATGATTTCACAGTAGCGTTCCGCGCAACGGATGATTGCGTTCCTCCGAATGAAACAATATTCGATGAATGTGTTGTAACGGTTGACGTTTGCGAGCAAACCGCGTTGATTTATTCTGTTACTTATGTCGAAAAACCATCTGAAGATACATGGGTTGATATCTGTGTAATGCCTGATGGGCCTGTTTATATCGCCGCTGACCATCCCGCGACAGGGAATGTCGGAAGCATGAGGACAGCTATTCGCTTTGACAATGATTTAACAAACATGACTGTTCTAAACGAGGGGTGGGGAATAAATGAGGACAGGCCAAATGTATTCGATAAACTGGATGTTTCAGATGGCGGTTATATCCTTAATAATCCCAACAGAGATACTCAGGCGCTATGGTCTGACCCCGGCGGCAGTTCATTTACGCTGATTCATGTCTATGGAATAACATTCTGCGGTGGCCACTATTTTGAGGATGTTTGGGATGTGAATGAAGTTGCTGATAACCATTTATGTAATTACTGGAAAGCGATTGGGTGCATGCAGGCAAATTGCACTTATGTATGGCACGACTCCAATCCGACTGACCCAAATCTTGGTGGCATGGCTTATGGTCCGACTCTTTATGACTACTTCGAAGTAGTCGGAATTGACGGTCCCGGAACAGCCATATTTTTCATCTCAACTGATGCCAAGGGATACCTGTCGAAATCCGGTGACTGGGTGCCCTCTCATTCATCTCCGATTGAAATAGCAACAACCGGTACACTTGGCACCGCGGATGGTGAATTCACCGGCGGTCTTGATGTTACCTGCGATTCTGACAACAATATCGTGACACTGGAGGATCACGGCTCAGGTGTTTACAGATTCCAGAAATTCGATTATGACCTAACATGGATATATACATCAGAGTGGATAGATGATGGTGATCCGATGCGGATGGATTTCGACACGGCTGATGATTACATGGTGCTGATTTCGACTACAGGCGTGCATATTATGTTTGTGACGTAGGCGCTCATGTAAAAAGGCGTAAACGCCTTTCGCGCCAGATGAAATCCAGCGCTCCCAGGGAATGTTAATATACCAACATGAATAAAAATCCCCCAAATAACGGGGGATTTTGTTTTTTTTGAAGCAGCATTGCAGTTGTTCAAAGCACCATATCGACTCTTCAAAACACCATGCCTCTTAGCACCATGCTAAAGCATGGTGTTAATTAAAACCGGTTAAAACCAAATATCACATCGGGTGCCGCCCACACATCACGTCTTTTTGTGATTTGTGGGTGAAATGCGTAACTTCGCTGCATATCACCCATAAAGCCGGGACGGCTGTATGGGTCCCTCGACAAACTCTGGATCTACGAGCGGCACTAGGCTTTAGCCTCTCCATCATAACACCATGCTTTAGCATGGTGCTTTTTCTATAAACCTTGCAAGAGACGCTCTCGAAGAGATTCGGGGAGTTTGGCTTCCTCCATCTGCTCGACTGTTTTTTCGATATTGTAATCGGTTCTAAACCATCGGATTGAATGTTCCGCCATGTCATACATGACGAGAGAAAGGCGTTCATCGCCATCGCGAGGCTGTCCGATTGAACCGACGTTTACAATGTATCGCTGGTCAGGCTCAAGGAGAATTGGTTTATCCCATCCGAAATATTTTTTTAAGTCATCGGCGGTGTAGTAATGCGGATGCCCTTTGGCATCGACAGCCGCCATTGCCGGTTTGTGAGTGTGCCCTGTAAATGTAACGCTGACATTCTCGGAAATCCCGCCAAACGCAGTTAATGTATCATCCTTGCTTTCAACATAACCATCGGAAACACCCGGAGCATAGTGAGTGAATGCGATAGTGTTTCCGGTTTTGGGAATTGTAATTGTCTGGTTGGGAGGCAGGCCTGTAAGCCAGTTTAAATCATCCTCACCGAGAACTTTTTTCGTGTACTCGATAACCTCAAGCGCTTTTGGATTAACACGGCGCTTGTCGAAATCGCCCTGAAGATAACTCTCATGGTTGCCTGAGAGACATACTCCGAAAGTCCTGGCGATATCCACACATTCCTTTGGCTTGGGGCCATAACCGATTACATCGCCAAGGCAAACCATCTTTCGCGGGTTTTCCATCCCCTGCACTTTCAAGTATTCGAGCGCCCGATTGAGCGCCACAATGTTAGAGTGAATGTCGCTCATAATCACAAGACAACTTTTTTTATCCACTGTCTGAAACCTCGTATGAAAAGTATAAAGTAACTTTGAACAATGGGTTTAAACCCATTGTTAATAATATAAATCGTAAGTAACCGGGATTGCCCCAGCTTGAACGGATTGGATTTTTACATTATATGATAAAATTGTCAACCGGAATGAAAAAGGTGAATATGGCAAATAGCAAAAAACACTTAAATCGCATTAATCCGTTGGCTGGCTATTATCCCAGGAAATGGATTCCCGGGCTACGAGCTGGATGGATGTTTCCATTCGTTATTATTCTCATCCTTGTTCTAACTAATTCTTCCTCAGCGTATATCTGGCCCCGATATGACGGCTATCTCAAAATGCCTATCTCGGGTTCTGAATTGACTCTTGACCCGGCGCATGAGATGACATACGAGGAAATTGGCTTGTTCTTCGCTCTCTATGACTGCCTTTTTTATATCAATAATTCAAATCAGGTGGTGCCCAATCTCGCTGAGAGTTATGAGACCTATGAACAGTACAGGCGGTATGTCATACGCCTGAATAAACACGCGACATTCCATGACGGTTCCCCTGTTACCGCGCAGGCTGTCGCTGATTCAATTCGACGGAATCATGTGAGAATACAGCAGAAAAGCCAGCCGTACGACAATATTCAAAGCATCAATACGCTTGACACGTACACTCTTGAATTTCATTTGAACACTGCTGATCCTGATTTGCCTGAAAAACTGGCTCATCCGTTCTGCGCAATTATTAAAGGCGCTGGCGAGGAAGTGGTGTCCGGCAGCACTAAAGTATTTCATTACATCGGTTCCGGGCCTTTCAAACTTGATGAGGTCAGTTCGCAGCGGATTCGCCTTGTCGCCAATGATTCATACCATCGGGGACGGCCATATCTGCGGTCAATTGAATTCCAGATTATCAAATCGGAAGAGGATAGCTTTCTGAAATTCGCATCGGGGAAACTGCATATTCATCGTGTGCCATACAAGCAGTACGGTGAATTGATGCGCCTTCATGGGATTAACATTGTCAATCGCGAAGGCAGCGATACGATTATTCTGGATTTCGGAAATAACATAAATAAATCCGCGCTGATAAAGCTCCTCAAGCCTGAGGAGATTGTAAACGTTGTGATGAATCACGCAGGTTGTGGTGTTAAGGGAATACTCCCGGAGGATGAAACCGGATTCTGCAATCCGGATATTTCCGGCAGGCATCGCATTACAGATAATAACATTGTGTTGGGTTATCTTGGCGATAACAGCCTTCTTGAACCGATCGCAAGGCGCATTGAAACTGAATGGGAGGCGTCCGGACTTGATGTTTCAGTAATCATGCTGGATGAACTGCCATGTGGAATCTGCGATGCCGTGTTAAGGATAGTAAAAACCATGCGCCAGGACAGCAGTTTTATCTGGCTGAGCGCTCGCTTCAGCCTTGGCGCCGAGGGTGTGCTTTTCGACAGTTTCGATGTTTTTGAAAATCCGGAGGTTCTTGAGGAAAAGCAGCTCATTGATGACATGCGCTTTTTCCCGATTGCCCGTCCGAGAATGGCGTTCGCGCTGTCGGATGACGTTGTTAATTTCAGATTGATTGCGGGCTGCGTACCCGATTTCTGGTCGATTAGTTTGAAGTGAAATTTTTTATCCCCTCCTGGGAGCGCCGGATTCTATCCGGCGCATAAAGGCGTTCACGCCTTTTGACAAAAGCGCTTTCGCGCTCATGCGCCGGCAAGATTCCAGCGCTCCCAGTGGGGAGTAATCGTTACTTCATAAGCGGAAACAAAATAACATCGCGGATTGAGGGTTGGTCTAAAAGCACCATAGCCATTCGGTCGATTCCCAGGCCGAGACCGCCTGCCGGCGGCATGCCGTGTTCCATTGCGAGAACGAAATCCTCATCCAAAGGCATTGCCTCGTCATCGCCGGCGCTTCTGTCTTTCATTTGCCCAAGTAATCGTTCACGCTGATCGATTGGATCGTTTAATTCGGTGAACGCGTTTCCCATTTCACTTCCCAGAATAAACGCCTCGAAGCGATAGACAAAACCATCCGTGTCGGGAATTTTTTTCGCGAGCGGTGATATTTCAATCGGGTAATCTACTACAAACATGGGGCCTCGAAGATGCTCCTCGACTTTTTTTGAGAAGATGAGATCGATAAGCCGTCCACGGGTTTTGATTTCGTCGGCGTCATCATCGAATTCTTTTGCTTTCGCCTGCAATTCCTCAATTGACGGTTTCTTTAGAATATCAATGCCCGCGTGTTCAATCATGAGGTCGTTGAATTTTTGCCTTGGCCAGGGAGGAGTGAAATCAACTTTCTCGCCGCGACATTCGATTATGTTCGATCCGTTAAGCGCGAGTGAACATCGAAGATATAAATCCTCGACTATTTTCATCATGTCCTCGTAGTCCGCGTACGCCTGATACAGTTCGAGCATTGTGTATTCGGGTGAATGGTCTCTGTCCATTCCCTCGTTGCGGAAAACTTTCGCCATTTCATAGACACGGTCAATGCCGCCAATCATCGCGAGTTTCAGATGAATCTCAAGCGAAATTCTGAGGAAGTAATCCCTGTCCTGTGCGTTGTGATGCGTGCTGAACGGTTTGGCCGCGGCACCGGATGCCACATTATGAAACACCGGAGTCTCAACTTCGATGAATGAACTTTCAGCAAGATAATCCCGAATCTCGCGCACGATGCGGCTTCTGCCCTCCATGGCCTTTCTTGAATCCGGGTTGGAAATCAAATCGAGGTAACGCTGGCGGTATCTGAGTTCGACATCCTGAAGGCCGTGCCACTTTTCAGGCAGGGGGCGAATCGCTTTTGACAAAATGGTAATCTCTTTCGCTCGAATGCTTATTTCACCGCGTTTGGTTTTGAATATTTCTCCTTTTACTCCGAGGAAATCAGCGACATGCACGAGGTCGGTTATGCGCTGGAAAGCGTCTTCGCCCAGTTCTTTCAGTGAACAGAAAATCTGGATTTTACCTGTCGGGTCGTTCATGTCGAGAAACGCGGCTTTTCCCATATCGCGCTTTGCGGTGATTCGTCCGGCGACTGTGATTTCATCATCCTCGTTTGAGGGAAATTTCGCGTGGATGTCCCCCGCGAATCCGGTTCGCTCGAATTTGTGTCCAAAAGGGTCGATTCC
>JAGGVT010000073.1 GCA_021157815.1 bacterium
ATTTAGTGTTGCTCAAATAAAAACTGAAATGCCAATGCACGGGAGCGTCGCAGGCTACTGCGGCGCTCCCGGTAATTCTGAAAATTCACATTTTCGAAAAACCATCATTTCAACCCCCCCCTTTTGAAAACTTCATCACTATCAGTTATAATAGCTCCAACGGTTTTCGCTCTTTCTTTTTACTCTGATAACAGAATACTTGAGGTGGTCTTATGCGATTCTTCTCTCTTGTCACATGGGTATTAGCCATACTGATTACCGTTGTCGGCTGTTCCGGTAATCGCGATAATCCGGTAGCAAACAATTCCACTGATGTTGCAATCAACAACCTGCCTGTTGGTGTCAGCGATTTCAATCCCGATGGCACGCCGTATTCAGGAATGGCTGCAATGGGGCTTTTTAACATGCATGTTGACCCCGTTGGCGTTTCCGCGGAATTATCCGCCATCAGAAATAGCGCTTTAACCGATGTTCTCGAAGTGGTGGACATAACGAATTTCCTTTCCCTTGCGCCATGTTTCGATTGCGTGAAAATCCAATCGGTCGCGCTGGATGATGATGGCTTTCTTGTCGTATCAATCGGAATCAAACATCCTTTTGGAGTAGGCGACCCGCTCAAGCCAATTACCGGAAAAAATCGCGCTGATTTGCACGTGTTTAACATCGAGGGGATTGTCGTTTCAAACGCGCCCGCAATATCATTCGCCGGAGTAGGGCAGTCGGTTGCCGGGTTCGCTTTGATAAACGCGGATGGCTACACCGGCTATCTCGATGGTGTCCTTGATGATATCTATCCGACAGACGCGACAATTCACCCCTATATCACATTTTTCGATGATTACGATATTGGAAATTTCGATGCCGGAAACCCTATGGGATTCGACAGTGTTACCGACCCGCCGCCATCGGGAAATCTGGTCATGGCGATGGGGTGTGATTATAATTATCAGGATTATGTTTTCGGTTTAATTGAGCCTGTCGATTTCATTTTCGCGGTTGGCTGCACATACGCTGTCAGCTCAGCAAACAAGCATGAGCGATTCTCGCCGGAATATAGAATCCCGCAGCATAACAAGAAAGCCGCGAGTGAAATTGCGATTGAAATCACAAACAACCAGTTCGCCGCGGGAGTAACCGATTCGACTGCCGATATCGAGGTTCGTGTGGTTGATATCAATCATGATGTTGCTGTTGGTGACAATCTGGATGAAATGTTCGTGGATTCATCCGTGGATGATATCTGGATTGATATTCCTCAGGTGCTGGCATCTCCAGCGATTATCGATGGCAACAACTCGATTTCAGGAACAGGACATTCATCCGCCGATCCGCTTGTTTACACAACAACGTTGGAAAATTCATCCGGCGCGGATGAGGGAACGTATCCCGGCATTGTGAAAGTCTCCGACAACTACGCTCCCGGCCAGAATGAAAGCCCGTTGCTAAACAGCATGGACGGTATCGAGCGAGTCGGTCCGATTCAAAATCCACTTGAGGGCCTGTTCCATATTACGGAATTCGCGACATATCAGACTTTCATTGTGGATGTTGCTTTCAGCTGCGATCCTCCCGTTCCAACCAGCATAGATCCTGCGAATATTACTATAAATCCAGGCCTATATAACGATGTAACAATTCTCGGAAATTACTTCACGGGTTCAGGTGGAGTTACTCAGGTATATCTGGATGATTCTGTCACGCAGATATACGCGGATGATATAAACGTTTCAAGTGATACTGAACTGACATGCGATTTCGATGTTTCATCCGCTGCAGAAGGAACATACGACCTTGTTGTTTTCACAGCCTGCGAAGGCAGAGGAATTGGCATGGTTGAGATAACATCATGGTATGAGGAATGGGCTTGCCTGCAGTATAATTCATACAATCTTGGAAGTAACCCAAATCCACAGGCGTTCGACCATACGAATTACTCGCAAAGCTGGTATGTCGCAAATAGTGGATTTAAATATGCCAGCCCCGTTGTTACTGAAAACTACGTTTATGTAACCACCAATTACAGTTACTATTCAAGCAGCACTTCACATCGAATCACGTGTTATGACATCAATAACAATGGCGCGGTGGTGTGGGAGAACTACATCAACCCAACCGGGGAGCACTTTCGCGCGCATACAAGTCCCTGCTGGTTTGATGATGGCGAGGATGGCAAAGTCGTTGTCGGCGGCGACCGTGTCTGGTGTTTCGATGCTGTTGATGGATCAACCGAATGGGAGTATGGTGAAAGCAGCTGTTCCTTTATCGGGCAATCACCGAAATACTATGATGGCAAAATCGTCATTTCAGGAAACGTCATGGTTCACTGTATTGATGCTGATGACGGCTCATTTATCTGGACAAGTGAATCTTGGGCAGGCGGAAACGAGGGAACTCCCGCAGTTGTTAATGACAGGGTGTACATTGGTCGCGGCAAGGCGACAACAAACACAAACAGATATACCTGCCTGGATATGGCGGATGGCAGCACAATATGGCAGAGAACGGATATGCCCGGCACATCCCACTGGGCGGCCCCATATGTGACCGATGGCAGATTATATTATTCATCATATTATCAGCATCTTATGTGCCTGAACGCAGATACTGGCGACACAATCTGGGAATACACGGATTCATCATCCGCCGCATGGGTTTCTTCTGTAACGAGCTGGGTTGACCCATCTGACAGTAAACGTGTAATTTACTTTTCGGGCGCATTTTCCAGTGGTGGAATCTGGGCTATTAAGGATCAGGACACATACGCGGAACTGTTCTGGAGGTCACCCTCATTCTATTGCGATGCATCCCCGGTTTTCAATAATGGCGTGGTTTATGCCGGTGAAGTAGGTTCACCATGTCGCCTGCGCGGATTCGATTGTGAAACCGGCGCAGAGGTTTTCACACAAACGTTAAACGGTGCGCCAATCAGAAGTGCGATTGGATTCGCGTATGACCGTATGATTGTAACCAACACTAACGGCGTTTTTTGTTTCGAGTAACTTATGCCACGTTGCATTCAAAACGAGAATGTTCTTAGTAGAATCACAGCATGCTGTTATTATAACCTGTAACCCGGTGTCCCTTCACCGGGGTATTGCGTGAATTGACCGCAGTTTTCCCGGTTAATGAGGAGGCTGTCTCAGAACCTGGTTTTTTCTGTCATCCTGAGCGAAGCGAAGGATCTATTTTAGATAGTGTAGATTAATTTCATCAGGTTTAATCATCAACACAGTAGCAAATAGATTCTTCGTTGCGCTCAGAATGACAAACCTTTTTGCTTATAATTGAGTTATGAGACACTTTCATGAGAAACCGGGCTACGTATTATTATAGAGTAAATCCCTCGACAGGCTCAGGGAAAAGGATATAAAAATGCCAACTATCAGAATTGATGGTCCACCAGTAACTGACCTTGATGTTAAAAGGCAACTGGTCAAAGAGCTTTCAGAAGCCGCCGCAAAGGCATACGGATTGCCGATTAACATAATTACTGTTCTCATCAGAGAGAATAAACAGGAAAATGTTGGTACCGGCGGACAGCTGCTACTGGACAAATTAAAAGAATAAATGAGTTATTTTTTCCCGGTGTAATGCTCAAAATGTAAGAAAAATACGTTTCTCACATTTCATCCAGCGAACGGTTGCCGTCGATAAACACGCATAGAATGCCATCGGGATGGCCGTCCGGAGCGCCATACAGGAAATTTCCGTTCTCATCAAAATAGGGGAACATCGGCGCGATTCCCTTTCCTCCGCCTCCGAAAACCTCAGGTGGCGACATGTAAACCTGTTTGCTTTCATCATAATCCGCCATCGGGCTGCGGCGATATACACCATGAATAATCCCTGACCGATTTTGAATAACCGTGCCGTCAAGAGTTGTCAGCCTGATTATGTCCAAACCTGTATGAGCTCGGTCAGCGTACACGCCAAGCATGTAGCGATTAAAAGAATCCACCTCAAAATCCCAGATTGTGAGAGTGTTCGCTTTTTCATAATTCTCAGGATCATAATCTGATCTGAGTTTCATTTCTCCTGATGCACGATAAAAAAACGTGCCAGGCCACCATCTGCGAATAGTCTTGTTTTTACTTTTTGAATCGGGTATCCCGCCGGTTGAGTAAAACGGATTGATTTCGTTTTTCGGGTGAAGACTGCCGAAATTGCGCATCCATGCCGACATCGATATTGTGTTGACCAGGCGAGTAGGCTGGCATCGAATGTCTTCCAGTTTGGGAAACAGTGGATATCGTCCCCAGAGAAAACGTGGGTCATCGAGCGCGTTGCCCATAATCGTGCCGCTGAATCCGAACCGAACATCCCCGCTGCCTGCCTGACCTTCGATTCCACCGGAAAAAGTCGGCGCTTTTTCTTCGAAATTTTTCATGAAAGGATTGTCAGGATAGCTTTCAAGATAGCCGCCGCTGATTAACGGGTCTTCCGGCGGACGAGCTCCACCGCCTTTCAGATTTGTTTGCTTGAGATTATCAGCGAAATGGGGTCGTGTTATGATTGTCTCGCAACCTGTTTTAGTGTCCCAACCGGAAATATCCCCACCGAGAATATATTGCGGATAGCTGCCGTCATGGTCAACAGCGTACCGTTCAAGAGCTGTCTGGATAATTTTCAGATTATTGCGCGCCTCATCAAGATACGCCTGCCTTATTCCCGATGTGCATCCCGGAAGTGCCAGCAAAACAAGCATAACCATCAATGCCATCGAAAGCGCCAACTCCATAACTGTGAATCCGGAATTGTTTATTATTACTGGATAAGCAGAGGGTTTAAGAGGCTGTCGGGAAATGTAGTTTCTATATCTCGTCCCCCCCTTAGTCCCCCCGTGAGCGGGGGGAAATATCTTTTGCATTTGTAAATAATATTTCCGATCTATACAATTGCGAAGGAAAGAGACAGTATGCTTCCTCCCCGCTCGCGGGGAGGAAGCATAC
>JAGGVT010000040.1 GCA_021157815.1 bacterium
CAGATGATCTTGATTATGCATCGGACATACCTCTCACTAACGTTCGAGGCTCGGTTAATTCTCAGTAGCTGGTAGCCCGGTTTCTCATTAACCGGGATAATGTGGCGCTATAAACCTCAATTTCCCGGCTAGTGAGAAGCCGGGCTGCAATACATTGAGGTTTTTCAGAATATGCTTTACTTCACATCAACATCGACAGAAAGCTGTTTGATATATAAAAACCACTGTCGGAGAATCGAAGCGAATCATCATCGAGAATTATATAGGATTTGTTGATATATTCACTCCAGTGTTTCATTACAATGTCTGACGGGTTGACTCCGAAACGTTTTTTAAAATCGCTTATATTCACGCCTTTTTCGAGACGCATTCCCATAATCAATGCGTTTTTCATTCTGTTTTCATCATCGTATTTTTCAATAAACGAAATTGTTGATTTTTTCTTTGCAAGGCAGGATATATATTTCTCGATGTCGCTTATGCGTTCAATGTATTCGTTGTCGATGTAACTTCCAGCGGCGGGACCGAATCCGGCATATTCACCAAGTTTCCAGTAGTTTAGATTATGCTTGCATTCGCATCCCGGTTTGGCGAAATTGCTTATCTCATAGCGATTGTATCCCGCATTTCGAAGAACGTTCACAGCTGAATGATATTCGTCGGCGGTTGTGTCAGGGTCGAGTTTATCAGAAAGTCCCATGTCGTAAAATTTTGTTCCCTCATCGACACTCAAAGCGTACAGCGAAACATGTTCCGGATTCAAGGTGACAATCACCTTTAAATCATCGAGAAAACGTTTGATACCAAATCCGGGAATGCCGTGCATAATGTCGAGGCTGATGTTATTAAAACCGGCATCGCGAAACATATCATAAGCTTTGGTTATGTCATCACGATTATGGCGTCTCGATAAAAATTTAAGAACAGAATTGTTGAAACTCTGTGCGCCTATCGAAACACGGTTTATACCAGTACGTTTGAGCGTATCAATTAGGGTAGGGGAAACATCGGATGGATTGACCTCGATGGATATCTCAATCGGTTTTGAAGGTAATGCTTCAATTATCGTTAACAGCATTTCCTCAAGCGATTCATGAGGAACAGCGCTTGGAGTTCCGCCGCCAATGTAAAGCGTTGGAATTTCAACCTGCTCGTTAATTGAATTGACAAATTCAGTTATTTCATGCGGAATTAGTTTTAAGTATTTTTCGATAATCTCAGTTGGGTACATGCCGGAGACAAAGGAACAGTAGGCGCATTTTGATTTGCAAAACGGCACATGCAGATAGATGCTGATTGGTCTTTTAGGCAGACATTCGATTGCTAGTCCTCATCGCCGATTTCGAGAACACTGAGAAGCGCGTCCTGAGGGATATTGATATTTCCAACCATTTTCATTCTCTTCTTTCCCTCTTTTTGCTTACTAAGAAGTTTTCGTTTACGTGTAATATCACCGCCGTAGCATTTCGCTGTAACATCCTTTCTAAGCGCTTTAATAGTCTCGCGAGCCACAATCCGGCCTCCAACCTGCGCCTGAATTGGAATATCGAAAAGATGCCTTGGAATTCCCCTCCTGAGTTTCATTACCATCTGGCGCCCTCTTCTGGTGGCGACATCACGATGCGCAAGAAAGCTGACAGCGTCTAGCGGTTCGCCGTTAATAAGAATCTGAACCTTTACCAAATCAGCTTTGCGGAAATCATCGAACTCATAGTCAATTGACGCATATCCCTTGCTTCCGGCTTTTATTTTGTCGTAGTAATCAATAATCAATTCGGCAAGCGGCAGTTTGTATTCAAGCGAAACTCGCTCTTCCGAAAGGTATTCCATTTTTATATATTCAGCGCGCTTCTTGTGGTTAAGTTCCATCATGGCGCCCATAAATTCCGGTGGTGTTACTAAATTAAGTTTGACAAAAGGTTCCTCTACTTTTTCGAGGCGTGTATTGTCCGGGAAATCCTCAGGATTTTCTATTTCACGAACTTCTCCATTTGTCTCAGTGATTCTATAAACGACGTTTGGAACTGTGATAACAAGTTCCAGTTCATATTCCCGTTCAAGCCGTTCCTTGATTATTTCAAGATGAAGAACCCCGAGAAAACCGCATCTAAAGCCGAAGCCCAAAGCCTGCGATGTTTCCGCCTGATATGAGAATGAGCTGTCGTTAAGGCTTAATTTATCGAGCGCCAGGCTTAAGCGATTGTAATCAGCCGGTTCAACCGGATAGAGTCCGCAAAACACCATCGATTTTGGCTGCTTGTAGCCGGGAAGCGGATTATCAGCCGGTTTTTCAAAACTGGTTATTGTGTCACCGATTCTGGAATCGGCAATTTCCCGGATGGTTGCGATAATGTAACCGACATCGCCGGATTTAAGAGAATCAACGGGAGTCATATCCGGTTTGAAAACGCCAATCTCGCCAACCTGGAATTTTTTCCCGGATGACATCATCTTAATCCAGTCGTTTTTCTTGATGGAACCATCAACTATTCTGATGTAGATAATGACGCCACGGTAATCATCATAGTGGGCATCGATAATTAGCGCGCGCAGCGAATCTTTTTCGTTCCCTTTTGGCGGGGGAATTTCAGTAATAATTCTCTCTAGAAGTTCATCGACGCCTTCACCGGTTTTTGCGCTAATAGAGATTATCTCGTTTTCTTCATTACCAATGATGTGGTTTATCTCGCGCTTGAGAGCCTCAGGCCGCGCGCTTGGAAGGTCAACCTTGTTTATTACCGGAATAATCATAAGGTCCTGCTCAAGTGCCAGATAGAGATTTGCAATTGTTTGAGCCTGAAATCCCTGCGTGGCATCAATGAGAAGAACCGCGCCCTCGCATGCAGCCAACGAGCGGCTGACTTCATAGGTAAAATCAACATGTCCGGGAGTGTCTATAAGATTAAGATGATACTGCTCTTTGTCTTTATTTGTGTAATTTATTTTAACAGCCTGCGCTTTGATTGTTATCCCGCGTTCGCGTTCAATATCCATTCTGTCGAGAATCTGCTCCTTCATCTTGAGTTTGTGGATTGTTCCTGTCATCTCAAGAATCCTGTCGGCAAGCGTCGATTTCCCATGATCGATGTGGGCAATAATCGCGAAATTTCTTATGTGTTGAATGTCAACCATCGATACTATTCTACCAAATATTCTGAGTTATACTTAAAATCACTGGTAATAAGGAATCTCACCCTCGACCGATGCGTCATCCGAGCCCCGAACGTAAGTTAGGGGTAAGCAAGGTTTATAGCAACTTCGAGGTTCTCCCTCACTAATGAGCCTGTCGGGAAGGTTGTTGTTATATCCCATCCCCCCCTTAATTCCCCCGCGAGCGTGGGGAAATACTTTTTCGGCGCTTCAATAAGTTGTGTGGGTTATTTACCCCCGTAAAAAAAGGGGCATTCCCCGATAACGGGGTACGTCCACATGAGGCTTCAAATCTGATGTTATCAATATACTATGCTGTAACCCCTTATTTATACTGTGTTTATTCACTTGGTTGGGACATTCCCCTTTTTTTACTCAATCCAGATTCAACCCACACGATTTATTGAAGACCCACTTTTTCATTTGCACCGATATACACGGTCTATATACTTGCGAAGGGAAAAGGCAACATTCTCCCGCCCCGCTCGCGGGGAGGGCTGGGGTGGGGGTTTCTTGTTTGCTGTACCTTGCCCGACATGCTCTCACGTTCGGGGCTCGGATTCCAATCTCAGGGCGCATTTAGCGCAGTCAGTTTCTTATTCATATCCTGATTGAATATTTACAAAACACAAAATTTCATGAAAAGCACATAATAGATCAAAGTAAAAAAAAGGTGACCAGGAAGGAGGGGTCCTGGCCACGATGAAATTCTAATACAGTTTGTGTTATTGTCAATATTAAAAGGCAATGAATATGTCAGTCAATTGTATCGACGACCATTCCCACACCGTTACCGCCGCCCAAACATAGAGTCGCGAGTCCACGTTTTAAGCCTCTATTTTTCAAAGCGTGAATTAGAGTAACAAGAACTCTGGCACCTGAGCAACCAATCGGATGCCCGAGCGCGACTGCTCCACCATTAACATTGACAATATCCGGATTGAGGTCAAGTTCCTTAATTACACCCATCGCCTGCACGGCGAATGCTTCATTTAACTCAATCAGATCGATATCATCAAGGTTAATTCCGTCTTTTGCGATAAGGTTTTTCACAGTTGGAATCGGACTTAGCATTACCCATTCAGGCGCTATTCCACCATGTCGAGCCGCGATTATTTTTGCCATTGGTTTTAATCCCTGTTCAGCTGCAAGGTCGGCATCCATAATTAGAACGGCGGCGCCGCCATCATTTGTACCAGGAGAGTTGCCGGCGGTTACCACTCCACCCTTCTTGAATGCAGGCTTTAGTTTGGATAGTTTTTCAACTGTTGTGTCTTTACGCGGTCCCTCATCATCTTTCATGATGATGGGATCACCTTTTCGTTGAGGTATTTCAACCGGGTCAATTTCATTCCTGAATGAACCGTTTTCGGTTGCTTCAATTGCTTTTCGATGGGAGTTGTAAGCATACTCATCGATTTCCTCACGTTTGAATCCGTATTTTTCAGCAACCATTTCCGCTGTGATACCCATGTGGAAATCGTTGAAGATATCCCAAAGGCCGTCGGAAATCATTATGTCTTCAAACTTGCGGTCACCCATTTTCAATCCCTGGCGGACATCACGAATGATGTACGGGACATTTGACATTGATTCCATACCGCCGCAGATTGCGCATCGATATTCACCTGCGAGAATGGATCGGAACGCGATGTTTACCGCCTGGAGTCCACTCGCGCAGACCATGTTTAGCGTCATTGCGCCTTTATCAACCGGAACGCCGCCATGAATAGCGCACTGTCGCGCTGGATTCTGTCCAAGTCCAGTCTGAATGACGTTACCCATGATAACCATGTCAATCAGGTCAGGATTGACTCCTGATCTTTTGATGACGGATTTCACTTCTAATGTTCCAAGCTGAACAGCGCTTAATGGTGAAAGCGCTCCCAAATATTTTCCTAATGGTGTTCGAGCCGCTGATACAATCACTACATCTTTCATTATTTTTATCTCCCTTCGGAATTACTCCATAAAATTAAAGTGATATGATTATAGCAATCAATGGCGAGAAAACAAATGTGAAATTAATCACAAACACATGATATTCTTATTTTTTTGGGTCTGTTCATATTAACACTATTAAGCGTTTGTCGCTTTTGATAAAATCACTGTGTTAGAAAAGGAACTCAGTTTAAATGGCACAAAAGAAATTGATATTTGTTGTGGATGATGAGGACCTTGTGCGTTGGACGCTTGAAGAAGCTCTAAAAGATGAAGGATACGAGGTCAGATCATTTGAAGATGCTGAAAAGATGCTTGAGGATTTTTCGGTATCATCTCCCCATTTGATTCTTCTTGATATTCAACTTCCGGGAATCGACGGAATAGAAGCGCTCGAAAAAATCAAGAAGGATTTCCCCGAGCAGCTGGTTGTAATGATTACAGCTTATGGCGATGTCGAATCCGCAGTTAAAACCATGCAGCTTGGCGCGAGGGATTTCATTTCCAAACCGTTTGAAATAAGCGAGTTGAAACTAAAGGTGGATAGATTTATTGAGGAAGCTGTAATCAAAGGCGAACTAAGGCGACATCAAACGGAGCTGAAAAGCAAATATTCATTTGGCCAGATGATTGGAAATTCCGTAGCGATGAGAAAAATATTTGAGATCGCAAAAAAGGTACGGGAAATACCGGCAGCGAGAGTGTTAATCACAGGAGACAGCGGTACGGGAAAAGGAGTTCTGGCAAAAGCTATTCATTACACAGCTCAAAATGCGGACAAACGGTTTGTCGAGGTGTCATGCGTTAATATTCCGGATACACTACTGGAAAGTGAGCTCTTTGGATATGAGCAGGGAGCGTTTACAGATGCTCGAACTGCCAAACCTGGATTAATCGAGGAAGCTGACGCTGGGACTTTGTTTCTTGATGAAATAGGCGATATGGCATCCTCGCTTCAGGGAAAAATACTGAAGGTGATTGAGGAAAAGAGTTTCACTCGACTGGGAGGCATAAGGCCAATATCGGTTGAATTGAGATTACTAGCCGCTACCAACAAAGATATTGTTCAACTTGTTAAGGAAGGAATCTTCCGCGAGGATTTGTATTATCGTCTTGCCGTAGTGAACATCCACCTGCCACCGCTTCGGGAACGTGATGATGATGTCATTCTTTTGGCAAAGCATTTCATAGAGAAGCTAAACGAAACGCTGCATCGCGATTTTAAATCTATTGCGCCTGATGCCCTTAACGCAATGCTTGCTTATCCGTGGCCCGGAAATGTTCGCGAACTTCAAAACACAATTGAACGAATAATGATTCTTGAAACAGGTCCCGTGATTAAACTGTCGTATCTTCCAAGCGAGATTTCAGAATATGCTCAAAGCGGTATAGGTTTTAAAGGCGGTTTGGAAACACTTGATCAGATGGAAAAAAAGCATCTGATGCGCGCCTTAAATGCGACTGATTTTAACGTATCGAGAGCGGCGGACCTTTTGGGGATAAACAGAACAACCATTCTTCGAAAACTGGAGAAATGGGGAATCGATATAAAGGAATTGAGAAAAGGGGAAAATGATGAGGAGTTAAATGGTTAATTGTTTCTCTATTTAGGCGATGCAGGCTGGAAGCCCGCAGCACAAAGCTACAGTGTCTCTAATCTGATGTTATCAATATAACTATGCCATGCAGACAAGATGTACTCAGCGTAAATCAGAACTACAAGTTGCTTCTTCTGGGGATTTTTAAAATGAAAGAGGCGCCTTTGTCGGGTTCACTTCTAACGGAGATAATGCCTCCGTGATCGTTAATTATCCTGTCGCAAAAACTCAAGCCAAGTCCGGTGCCCTTGCCGGAACCCTTTGTAGTGAAAAACGGATCGAATATTTTATTTAGCTTGTCAGGTGTTATGCCTTTTCCGTTATCTTCAATTTGAATGTAAACATGTTTGATGTCAAACCAAGTTGTGAATTTCATTGTCGCTTTTCCGTCGGATTTGTTCTTCATGGCCGATATGGAGTTAAGAATCAAATTCGTAATCACCTGGTGAATCTGGTCAGGATCAACACTGACAAGCGGAAGTTTTTCATCCATGTCCTTTATGAGACTGATATTTTCACCACCCGGCTGATAGGGGATAAAGTCAACAGATTCATTTAGAATGGTATTTATATCAACGAGCTTTTTGTCCGGTGGATTTGGCTTGGCGAAATTAAGGAGGTCCTTGATTATTCCGGATGCTCTCTTCAAATCTTTCTTTGCAGTTGAAAGCGCTTTTCTTTCAGATGAATCCTTATCGAATTTATTTTCGAGAACCTGCAGAACACCGGACACTCCGGCAAGAGGATTGTTAATCTCATGAGCAATGCCCATTGCAAGCTGGCCCATGTTCGCAAGCGATTCACTTCGAATCAACTGGCGTTCCAGCTCCTTCATTGAGGTAATATCCTCGACCATGATAATCAATCCGTTAAATCGCTGGTTTTTAAGGATAGGCCTCATTCTAACGTTGAGTATTTTTGAAACACCGCCAACATTGAGAGTATGATTTAAAATCTCATCTGTAATCATTGTGGACATGCTGTCAAGAAATTTCCTTGCCTGCTCATGATATTTGTCGGTGTCATCGACAATACGGACATTCTCATAATGCTTGCCAATAGTTTCATCCTCGCTCAATCCGCTAATCTGGCTCATGGCGTAGTTGAATTCGCGAATCTCGCCGTTTATGCCAAGAACAATCACGCCAACCGGAAGGTTTTTCAATGTTGCTTTTCTCAGCATCGATTCCTTTGAAAGATTTTCAACGAGATACGCGTTCTGAAGAGCCATTCCAGCATGGTTTGCAAACGTCTCAAGAAATGACATGATGTTTTCATCAGCTTTTACTTTTGAACTGCGGTTATCGATAACAATCATTCCAGCCAGATTAAAAGAAGGGCAATTGAGGCATTTTAATATTTTTCCTTCAGAGTCGATTGTTCCGCACGGGCATTCTCTCTCGTTCATCAACCAGCAGGTATGCAAATCGAGACTCTGAACCGGACAGTTTTTATTCTTGCAATTGTTTAATTCGTAACACTCGATCTCCTTTTTAGTAAGAAGCGGTATTATCGCGATTCTGGCTGAAAAGTCGAAATCCCTTAAAAAAGCGGAATTTGCCGGATTTATACTCTCACTAAAGAAAAGTGGTTTTGCCTCAAGGAAACACCTTGAAATGAATGAATTATCGATGATGCTCATCTGAGGATAACTTACAGGTGAGCCTGTTAGCTGGCTGATTTTATAACCTCTGAGTGTGGCGCTTTCCTTTTCGAGAATGAAAAATGCTGTGTTTCTGAATCCGAGATCAAAGCTCAGGCTGTCGAGAACCATTCTGATGATTCCCTTTAATTCGGTTGTTCGAAGCAGATTTGTAGATAGTTGATTAAGCCTGGTCAGGTTGGATGTCGCGGTTTGAAGTTCTGTGCTTCTTCGTTTTAACTGTTGAGTCATAATCATTTGCTCATCAGTAATATTGCTGAATATGGCGGTAACCACAAGAAAGTAACCGATAGGATTGAATATGTATGGCCACGGGAATATGGCGGCTAAAAATCCGGTTTGTGTTCCTGATGAGTAATACAACAGATGATAAAGATGAGCAATCGCAAGAGAAACAAAAGCCGCAATTGCCCGAGTTGGCTTTGTCTCAGCGTTTGTAAACTGCGTTATCGCGACTAAGATAACCAGAAGTACAGACATCCTGAAAGCCGGACGGCAAAGCAAAACCCATGCGCTGTCAGCTTCGAATAATCCGAGCAACCCCAATATGATTGTTAGAAATGCAATGCCAATAATACCAAGCATCATGACTCGTCCCCACCTGAGAGGCCGTTGGGTGTCGCGCATAATTCCAGTTGAGAAGAAATAGGCGATTAAAACCAGTCCGATACTTTCCAGAAAACAGCCTAGAAATTCGACTGTGGGAATAGTCAATATTTGAGCCAGGTCATATGATGCGCCAAAAAAGACACGGATTAAAAAATGAACGGTAAGGAACATCAATCCGCTCATCAGGTAAATGTATTCCGGAAGCCTGTTACGCCGGAATTCGGGATAAGCCATGAAAAAAGCGACGGCTACCATAAACAGCTGGAATAAATCCATAGCGAGGACGCGGTAGTCGATGATTATTTCGTTGGCGAAATCCATGCGCTTAAACGTTAACGGTGACTCTCTTTGATTTTATCATTTTTAACGGTCTGTAGGTTCAAACCTTGGAATCTGTCTCAGAACCTGCGAAAACCGTCATTCCGACATTCGCGAAGCGAATGGTCGGTTCTTTAGTATGTCCTCAGAAATCCCTTTCTTCTTTTCGTTTATCAGCAATCGTGAATTTCACCGATTTTTAAAGGGATTCCGACCATCCAACTCGCTACGCTCGTTGGATGTCGGAATGACGAGTTTCCTGCTGTTTGGAGGTTCTGAGACAGCTTCCTTGTGTTTGCCCTATATTTATCGCATCCCTCAGGGCAAACATAAGGTTTGCACCTACATATTTAGTTTTTTAAACAGCCCCAGAGACTAGTTGCGAAAAACTGAAAGACTGCTGTTTATATCTTATCCCTGTAGATACGCTCCAGCTCCTTGATTGAAAGGGGGATTACCTCATCCCTGACAAGAGGCATTCTGGTTCTCGCCCTGTGCACTTCCTCAATCGAGATTGTAGTTGTTATAAAGTCATCCTCACCTTTTTTTGCCCGATTGAGAACCTCACCGTTTGGGTCAAAAATAATTGAATTTCCGCCGTATTGAATCCCATCCTCAAAACCTGAACGATTTGTGTAAATTACATATATGCCGTAAAGACGGGAGAGGTAATGAAGAGTTTCCTCCCATTTTTCAAGCGTATCAACCTCGTTTTTAAGAAAACCTCTTAACGGTGAATTTGCGATGACATTAATAACCAGCGCGCCATCCATTGCAAGGACATAACTGAGCACAGGATGAAGAGCATCCTCACAGATTAAAATCCCCATTCTTGAATATGATGTGTCAAACGCTCGTATCTGTTCACCATGGGCGAAGTAACGCGAATCCTCGAACATTCCATAAGTCGGAAGATATATTTTACGGTGTGTATGAACAAGTTTTCCTTTTGAAAAGTATGATGCTGACAGGTAGTTATTCATGTTTTTTGAGTTTTCAACAAACCCAAGAATGATGTCTATATCCTTTGAAGCGTCAGCTATTTCGCTGATTATTTCGCTGTCGAGAGATTGAGCGACTTCACTGGAAAGATCGCGCAGGAAATATCCGGTGAGGGCGTTTTCGGGAAAGGTTACAAGTCCGCAGTTGTCATCGCGAGCCTTGTCGATATATGAATGAATGGTTTTTAAATTCCTGTTTAAATCGCCCAATGCCGGTGAAAATTGGGCTATTCCTATTTTCAATGTCATTATTGCACTCCATATTCGCGATTAGTATTCTGAGCATCAATATCAGTATCTTTTACAGATATGGGAGATATAAAATCAAGAACCAACCCGAAAAGAAGAATAATTATGATGACAATTATAATCTTTAATCTCCTTGGATTAAGCAAATTATTTTCTATATTTTTACTCAATGCAATCACCAAACAGTTGAGGAAGTATTTCCGCGGCTTTTCCGAAATGGCTCTCATGTGCCATTTGAGTAATAGGAGTTTCCTCAAGATTTAACTCAACCACATGCGCTCTTTCATTAAGCGCCATTTCAGCCATGCCGGCTGCCGGGCAGGATCTTGTGCATCTTACATGCCAAATATTGCCATGCAGTTCAATTATATTTTCACTTCCGGCATCCCTGTGAAGATTGTCAATATTCTGAGTTATAACCACGACATCGTATCCAGCCTGTTCGAGTTTTGCGATTACCTCATGCGCCTTGTTTGGCTTGGATTCCTTTGCCTGAGTACGTCGCATGTCATACCATTCCCATACTGCTTTTGGGTCACTGTTAAAACCTTCAAGAGTCGCGTATTTTTCAATATCAAATTTTTCCCAAAGCCCTTTCTCGCCTCTGAATGTGGGAATTCCGCTTTCAGAACTGATTCCCGCTCCTGTTAGGAACGTAATTTTGGGGTCTTCTTCCAGATTGAATTTCAAAGAGGAATTTGTCATTTTCTTCTTTTATTATTGCCTGAGTTTAACAAATATATAAGCCTAAGGCCTTTCAGTGTTAAATCCTCATCAAAATAATCAATGCCTTTAATTGAGTCTTCAAAAAGCTCGGAGTAACCGCCGGTAACGACGGTTTTAACATCACCTGGCAATTCCTTTTTGAATCTCTTAATCATGCCCTCAATCATCGATGAGTAACCGAAAATGGCGCCGCTTTGAAGAGATTCCTCAGTGCTTGTTCCTATTGCTTTTTTCGTCCCCTTTAAATCGAAACGATTAAGCATTGCCGCTCGCATGAACAGGGCATCATAGGCGATATGCATTCCCGGGAAAATAGCTCCGCCAAGATACTGCTTTTTCTCATTGACAGCGCAGAATGTGATAGCGGTTCCAAAATCGACAAGGATTAAGGGTACGCCATAAATGTGCGCGCCAGCCACAGCGTTTACAATTCTGTCAGCGCCGACTTTGCGGGGGTCATCATACTTGATGGATATCCCTGTCTTAATTCCCGGATTTACAATGAGGGGAGTGATATTGAAGAAATCACTGCACAGCCTTTCGAATGTTCCGATGAGAGGCGGCACTACTGAAGAAATAATTATTCCCTGAGGGGCAAGAGTTTCACCGAAACGAAGGTTAAGAAGACCTATTATTTCACTGCCGTACTGGTCGGATGTAGCGTTGTGATTGGTTTCGATACGGCAACGAGTAATGAGATTATCACCCTCGAATAAACCGATTACTATGTTGGTGTTTCCTATGTCTATAGTGAGGAGCATTCCGCGTGAAATCCGCCTAGCCGCTGACTTCATTTAAAAGATCTCGGTAATAACGCTGTTCAGCCTCGAGACTCTCAATCTGCGGATTCAATATTGCATAATTTTCATTGCAGGCTTTGAGTTCTTTTTCCAGTTCCTTAATTTTTTCTGTGAATGGATTTCCCGGAGCGCGCTTGAGAACTTTAATGCGAAGCTGCAATGCCATAATCTCGCGCTTTATGTTATGCCCTTCAAGCATTTCATCAATCTGCTCATTGATGCCGTCGATGTATTCCTGAAGGAATGTTATCGTGTCCTGAGGTGTAACTTTGAATTCATGCATATCTGCCTCTAAAGTGATTACTTATTCGAAAGATCCGAATAAGGTTTAATTTTCAGATTCCAATTATAATGTATTACAGGCCGCATTTAAACAGCATATTGTATCGGCCTTTAATAAATTGTGTGGTTTATTCGCACCCCGAAAAAAAAGGGGACAGTCAACAATAGGCATTAAACTTAACGATTTCAATGAAAACCATAGAATCCCTTAGTGTTTATCGTGTTTATAAGCATTTTGGGTACAGTCCCCTTTTTTTACTCAATCTAAACTCAACCCAATCAGTTTATTGAAGGCCAGTTTTATCCGGTTAGCCTAAAATATGCAAAGCGATATCTAGAGCTTTCACTGAATGTGTCAACGCTCCGATGCTGATAACATCAGCTCCGATTGATGAACACTCCACAATATTGCTTTCGCATATGCCACCGCTAAGCTCAACAATCGCTTTACCATCGATTAGCTCAACTGCTTTTTTCGCTTCATCCGGTGTGAAATTATCGAGCATTATTATATCGACTTCGCATTTCAATGCTTCTGTCACATCATTTAAATCGGATGTCTCAACCTCAATCTTCACTGTATGGCCTATTTTAGTTTTAACCTGATCGACAGCGTTTTTAATTCCGCCTGAAAGCGCAATGTGATTGTTTTTAATCATTGCCGCATCTGACAGTGAAAATCTGTGATTCATCCCGCCGCCTGCTTTCACAGCGTATTTCTGAAGCAGTCTCATTCCGGGCAGTGTTTTTCGCGTATCTGATATTCTTGTTTTACTTTCTCCAACCAGTTTAACCAGGCGATTTGTCATTGTGGCTATTCCGCTTAAATGAGTCAGGAGATTTAAAGCTACTCGTTCACCTTTTAGAAGAGTGTCAGGTGGAAGATTGATTTTGGCGATTATGTCGCCATTTGAAATAGCCTCGCCATCTTTAAAATTCATTTCGAAATCGTGGAATGTGGTGTTTTCATCAATAATCACAAAAGTGTGCATGAAAATTTGTAGTCCGGCTATTACGCCTTTTTCCTTTGCGATTAATTCAGCGTACACAGGAGTATCGGAAAAATTCAAATTGTCGGTTGTAATGTCGCCGAATTGAAGATCCTCGTTTAAGGCGCGTTGAATCAGCTCTTCATAGTGAATCGGTTCTGGTTGCGTCATAAAACTCATTTATGTGCTTAACCTCTACTGGAATTAAAGACCCACGGAAATATGGCTGTCCATATGATCAAGCGATGCCCAAATGGATTGCGCCGCAAGTTTCGATGATTTCGGATTGTTCTCGAATGGGAAATTTTCGCATGTGATTTTGTAATTACCCGATTTGCTTTTTATAAAAACCTCATGAATGTTCCGTTCAACATACGGGTCGGCGATTATCTTTACTTTTGTTCTTTCGGGACCTATCCCTGCAATAGAAAGCAACGCAGCGACATTGATATTGCGTGGAAATTTCTTAACAGCTTCTCCGGCATTGGATGAAAATATTTCCACTTCACTTTCGATATTTGAATATTCCTCTGTTAGCGATTTAGGGTTCTTTCTGGTTGTCAGCGTTAATTCCTCAATGTCATCCTTTGGAATAGCCTTGATAATGTCCAGTCCGCCAATCGCGCATGATGGCAGCATTAATTTTCCATTTGACAAGTTGATGAAATCCCAAAGCGATGGTTTGTCAAGCAGTCCTCCAATTGATGCAATGATAACTGTCTTTCCACGGCTGAGTCCCTCTTTAACAACATCCTCGACAGCATCGACCGAAGCGCATTCGATAAATATGTTTGTGTCATCTGGGAATTGGCTAATAGGCAGAAGCGGGATAGGGGAGTTAAGTGTTTTTGAAAATTCATTGTATCTGCTTTCATCGATATCATAAACCGCTGAAAGTTCGAATTTGCCTGATTCAATTATCCGCTCAACCAGATAATTGCCTATCGCGCCAAGCCCGATTATTCCCACTTTTAATATCATGTTCAGGGAGTCAACATCCTTTTAAGAGCTTTGTTTGCTTTGTGGATGATATCATCAGGTAGGTTAATCTCAAATTGCATATTTTCCAAACTGTCTCGAACATCCTCAAGAGTTATCTTTTTCATGTTGGGGCAGATATTCAATTCACATGGCGAGTAAATTGTTATTTCAGGATTTTCCTTTTTCAGCCTGTGGTAAAGCCCCTGCTCAGTGCAGATAATAAATTCTTTGCAATCTGATTTCTCGATGAAGCGCACGATACCTGATGTTGAACCGATATAATCGGACATGTTGATAACTTCCTCGAAACACTCAGGATGCGTTAACACAAGCGCGGCAGGATGCTCCTCTTTTGCCTTTTTCACATCTTCAGGGAATATCCTGTGATGAGTCGGGCAGAAACCTTCATATAGAATGACATCTTTGCCTGTTTCGATTCTGCAATAATTGCCAAGAGACATGTCTGGCACAAATATAACAGGCTGTCCATTAGTGAAATGATCAACCAGTTTTACCGCGTTTGCGGATGTGCAGCAGACATCGCTGTGAGCCTTTATCTCAGCGGTCGAATTGACATAACACATGACAAGAGAATCGGGATTGTGGGACTTTAATCCTGACAGTATTTCCGTGTCAATCATGTGAGCCATCGGGCATGTTGCATCTTTATCGGGAATCAGGACCATTTTATTTGGGGAAAGGATTTTAGCTGTTTCCGCCATGAAATCCACTCCGCAAACGACAATCACGCTTTTGTCGGAATCACGCGCGACTTTAGCCATTTCAAGCGAATCGCCGAGGAAATCAGCGATATCCTGAACCTCATCGCACTGATAGTTGTGTACGATTATGATGGCGTCCTTTTCGCGTTTGAGTTCGTTTATTTCATTAATAAGCTCTTTCATTATGCAGCTCTCAGTTGGTTTGTCTTTAATGAATTGGTTTAAACAGCGACGTTTTGATCTGAAATCACCTGGACATCGGTAGGCTGGTTCTTCTCATCAACAAGAACCACTTTACCCTCGTAAGGTTCATTCTCTTCGAGGTAGGTGTAAGTGATTATGATTAACAGGTCTCCCATCATACCAAGCCGCGCCGCGCCGCCGTTAAGTCCAATAGTTCTGCTTCCAGGAGGAGCCTCAATCGCGTATGTTTCAAACCTGGCGCCTGTGTTTATATTCACGACGGTCATTTTTTCCATCGGTTTGATATCCGCGATACGCATCAGATCAGAATCTATGGATAAGCTGCCGACATAGTTCAAATCCGATTCGGTAACTGTCGCGCGGTGTATTTTTGATTTCATCATTTCTCTAAACATAAGAACCTCACATGATTACTTAAGAATTATATTATCAATAAGCCTGGTCGAGCCACATTTGCCGGCAATCGCAACCAGAGCGGACTTCTCTATTTTATCAAGCGGTTCAAGATTATCAGAATTAAGAATCTCAAAGTACTCTAATTTAACATTTTTGGAATTACTGTCCGAGATAATTTTGTCTTTTAATGAGATAAGATTTTTGGTGTTGGATTCGCCATCCTGAAATGCCTTTTCTATTTCAAATATGATTCTCGGAAGAACAAGAGAGTCGCTGCGCTCTTTATCGCTTAGATATTTATTACGGGAACTCATCGCAAGGCCGTCAGATTCGCGGACAATGGGGCAGGAAATAATTTCGATAGGGAAATCAAGTTCCTTCACCATTTTTTTGATTAAAAGAAGTTGCTGGTAATCTTTCTGGCCAAAGAATGCAAAATCAGGTTGAACAATATTGAATAGTTTTGCGACTATCGTTAGAACGCCCTTGAAATGCGTCGGACGGGATTTCCCGCAAAGTACTTTTGATAATTTATCCTCGACAACCCATGTTGAGAATCCATCGGGATAAAGCGATTCTTTTTCAGGATAGAAAATCAAATCTGTTTTAGCGTTTTCAAGAAGTTTCTTGTCCTGCTCATAATCACGGGGATAATTATCAAGGTCTTCGTTTGGACCAAACTGTGCAGGATTTACGAATATGCTTACCACTGTGAAATCGCATTTCTCAACAGAGTTTTTCACGAGAGAGAGATGGCCATCGTGTAGAAAGCCCATTGTCGGGACAAATCCGATTGTCTTTTGCGATGCTCGAATATCCCACAGTACATTTCGAAGTTCTTCTTTTTCAAATGCTTCAATCAAATCCTAGTCACTTATCTCCTCTTCGAGCTTCATTTGACGCATCAACTCTGAAAGGTCAAGATTCTTTATTTTGTAAATTTCTTCCTCTCCGGGGAAATCGCCGTTGCGAACATCCTCTGAAAAACCTGATATCGCATTCTTGATTGAATCGGCGAGGTTTTCGTAACGCCTTACGAACTTGGGGAGATATCCGCGTGAGTAGCCGAGAAGGTCGTGAAAAACAAGCACCTGGCCATCTGTTTTTCTCCCAGCGCCAATTCCGATTGTAGGTATTTTTAATTCATTTGAAATTAATCCCGCAAGGTCCTCGGGGACACATTCCAAAACAAGGCTGAACGCTCCGGCATCCTGAAGAGCTTTTGCATCATCAAGCATTTTACGAGCCGCTTTGTCTGTCTTGCCCTGAACGAAATAACCGCCAAGTTCATTTATTGATTGCGGAGTGAGTCCGAGATGAGCCTGCACCGGGATTCCGGCTGATGTTATAAAATCGACTGTTTCTACCATCCTGCCGCCACCCTCCAGTTTGACAGCGTGCGCGCCGCCATCCTGAATGAGACGTCCCGCATTTTCCAAAGCCTGTTCTTTTGAAACCTGATAGCTCATAAACGGCATGTCTGTAACAATAAGAGGTTTTTTCGCGCCTCGGACAACAGCTTTTGTGTGATGAATCATATCTTCCAATGTTACATGAAGAGTGTTTTCATATCCGAGAACTACCATTCCAAGCGAATCGCCGACAAGAATGATATCAACCTCGCCTTCATCAGCGAGCATGGCTGATGGATAATCGTAAGCAGTCAGTTCAACTATCCGCTTGCCACGGTGTTTCATGTTTTTAATCGTCTTTGTAGTGATTCTATCGTTCATAATAAAATAATCCCTTCTAAAGGGGATTAGGACGATTTACTGAAAAAACCATCCGACAATGATGGTTTACACGCTTTTGCGTTGATTCATCCTGCCGTCTCGGTCCCCTTAAGAGATCCAAGCGTATTTACATTTCTAATTATATCCGGTTTGGATAGGTTTCGTCAATAGTTGAGTTGTGGAAATAAAAACATCAACACCGACCCCGACCGATGCATTATCCGAGCCTTGAACGTTAGTGAGTGGTAACTCAAGTTTATTGCAACATCAAGGTTATCCCTCACTAACGTTCGGGACTCGGTTTTCAGTCCGTAACCCTGAAGCGTTCCCGGGTTACAACTTAGCGCTTAAGGGGCTGGGACAAGGTTTGATTATTCACGATCTCCAGAGTTGAACCATTTCAAAATGCCTGACCATGTTGTCTGCCTGTTTATTTGACCGATTGAGTTAAGAAGAGGCAAATCCTTGGGGCAGGCTTCCTGGCATAACTGGGCGTTGCCACATTCCGTAATTCCGCCGGGACCTTTCATTACTTCAATCCTATCTTCCGCCTGCATTTTTCCTGATCCGTGAATATTGAAAAGGCGAACCTGTCCTACAATTTGCGCGCCCATGAATTTTGATCTGGGATTGATTTGCGGACATGCTTCAAGGCAGCATCCGCATGTCATGCACCTGCTAAGCTCATAAGCCACGAGATGCTCTTTGGGACTCATTTTGGGACCGGGTCCCATATCGAATGAACCATCTATTGGAATCCATGCCATCACTTTTTTCAGGTTTTCGAACATGGAATTTCTATCAACCATCAGGTCTCGAATGACAGGAAATTTACTCATTGGCTCAAGCACAATTGGCTGTTTGCAATGGTCAACGAGAGTACTGCATCCCTGTTGCACTTTTCCGTTGATTATCATCGTACATGAACCGCAGACTTCCTCCATGCAGTTACTTTCCCAGACTACAGGAGTTGTCGGTGTGCCATCCGCGGTTACTGGATTTTTCTGTATTTCCTTCAGAACCGATACGATGTTGTGTTTCTTCTTGTAGGGAATCTTGAATTCCTGCCAGTACGGGTTTGATTCAGGGGTATCCTGACGTTTGATCTTAAGATGTATAAACTCTTTTTCTGCCATTTCTTTATCCTTGATTGATATCAATACTTCCGTTCGACTGTTTCCACAATTGACAAATCGATATCCTCATACCAGAACTCAGGACCATCCGGAGTGTATTTTGCCATTGTTGTTTTCTGCCAGTTTTTATCATCGCGCTTGGGAAAATCAGGTTTATAGTGCGCACCTCGTGATTCATTGCGCTTGTAAGCTCCACCTGCAATTACATGCGCAAGAATCATCATGTCATGAACCTGTCGTGCAAACTGCAAAGGCAAACTTGCCCATTTTGCGTTTTCATTCAGATTCACATTTTTGAAACGCTCAATGAGTTCATTTATTTTCCCTTCGGTTTCATTTAGTTTATCGTTGTAACGGACAATCCCCACGTTTTTCTGCATCGTTTCCCCAAGTTCTTTATGAAGCTTAAAAACATTCTCTTTTCCGTCGCATTTCATTAGGTTATCATTTATTTCGGATTGACGTTTTTTCTCGGAAGTGAAGATATCCTGAGGCATATCCTCTGCGTGCTTTTCGAGGCCGCTGGCATAATTAATAGCAGCGGGACCAGCAATCATGCCTGAATGAGACGCGCTAAGAAGCGAATTCGCTCCGAGCCTGTTTGCTCCGTGATAACTGTATTCACATTCTCCGGCACCGAACAGTCCCGGTATGTTTGTCATGTGTGTTTTCCAATCCGACCACAATCCGCCCATTGAGTAATGAATAGACGGGAATATTTTCATGGGAACTTTTTTCGGGTCATCGCCGACAAACTTTTCATAGATTTCGAGAATACCTCCAAGACGCCGCTGCAGGAATTCAGGATCCTTGTGCGTTAAGTCCAGATACACAACATCCTCGCCATCAATCTGATATCCCAGTTCTTTAACCACATGGAATATTTCTCTTGAGGCAATATCTCTTGGGACTGTGTTTCCGTAAGCGGGATATTTCTCTTCAAGGAAATACCACGGTTTGCCATCTTTGATTGTCCATATACGTCCACCCTCGCCACGTGCCGCCTCGCTCATAAGGCGATTTTTGTCATCGCCTGGGATTGCGGTTGGGTGAATCTGAATGAACTCACCATTGGCGAAATGGCATCCCTGCTGATAACACCTGCTTGCAGCCGCTCCGGTTGAGTTGGACGAGTTTGTGCTTTGCCCGTAAATTAATCCGAGTCCGCCGGTAGCCATGATTACAGCATCATAGCGGAAATATTCAACCTCACCGGAGCGTAAATTCATTGCCGTGATACCGCGGCAAACACCGTTGGAGTCTTTTACTATTGACAGAAACTCCCACCATTCGAATTTTTTAACAAGACCAGAATCTTCATATCTTCTAACCTGAGAATCAGCGCCGTAAAGCAGCTGCTGGCCTGTTGTGGCGCCCGCGAAAGCAGTTCGCATTTTCTTTACTCCTCCGAATAAACGAAGGTCAAGGTTTCCCTCTGGTGTGCGGCTGAATGATACACCCATACGGTCATACATCCAGACAATTCCTGGAGCGGCTTCGCACAATCTCTTTACCGCTGGTTGGTTTGCAAGGAAATCACCGCCGTAAATCGTGTCGTATGTATGCTGCTGGACGGAGTCATCCTGACCTTTTGTGTTAAGGGATGCGTTAATTCCTCCCTGGGCGCATGCGGAGTGAGACCTCTTAACCTCGAAAAGGCTGAATAAATCAACCTCGTGGCCAGCTTCAACGATTTTCAAAGTAGCCATTAATCCAGCCAGTCCGCCGCCTACTACACAGAATTTGGAATTTGCCATAATTATCAGTCTATCCTTAGGATTTTACCTTTCTTTGTAAATTAGCTATTCTTTAATGCAAAACAGGTTTGATTAATCATAAACCTGAAAGTTTATCCGTTGAAAATTGTAATGCCATATCCTAGAAATGCCGCGAGGGCGTTTAATCCGACGAAGAAAACGCCAATACCTAGGAGGAGACAAATCCATCCCATTGCGCGCTGTGAATCGCGCCCTGCTGTAATGCCCCATGTAATCATAAAATTCCAGATTCCGTTTGCGAAATGGAAAACAGCTGACGCCAATCCTATAACGTAGAATATAAGAGTAACAGGATTTGCCAGTAGAAATGACATGAATTGATAACTGACTTCTTGATGATTGACATATCGAAGAGAGAATGTTGTGCTGTAAACATGTGCGAATATGAAGATAATCGTGACAATGCCTGTGGCGCGCTGCGTGAAATAGAGAAAATTACCGGTCTTTGGATATCGCGCCAGATCAGGATCAGTTGACCATATTATAGCTAAGCCATAAATCATGTGAAAAAGAAGTGGTATAAAAATGAAGATGAGCTCTATGATAATCAGATACGGCAGTTTCACCATTGCTCCCGCAGCTTTATCAAAAGCTCCAGGCCCTTTCAATGCGAATGAGTTAATGAAAAGATGAATGAATAAAAAGAGTCCCAAGGGAATTACTCCAAAAAGGGAGTGAAGTTTTCGCCATAAAAAATGATTTGTTGGTTTTGTTTCCATTTTATGTATCCCGAATCCTTATTATTCAGTTTGATTTGAACGCCCTGTAAAATCAAAAGAAAACTGCCTGTGTAAAGGCAGGCTTAATTAAACGGGTGAAATATTTCACGAGTTATTATAGTAAAAAGAGATTAAGATAAAAAGAGTTGATTTTTGTTTTTTTTATTTTCTGAAAGAACCGGTGTGTCAGACACCTTGAGTCTCCTATATGTAGGGTTTCAGACTTTTTCATATTCAGCAACGATAATCATTCCGACACCAGACGCAGCCAAATAGTGTCATTCCGGCCATTCGCTTCGCGAATGTCTGAATGATACGCTCTGAAGTTTTTTTCTTGGTCTCTGACACCGTGATTATTTTAAGTTTATCTCTCAAACTGACGATTCTGTAAGTGTGATTACGCAAACGAAATCTGCTCTGGCAATTCATGGCGGAACGCCGGTACGGAAAAACTTTCTTGACTTCTCACGCCCTGTTTTATCCAAAGAAGAAAAGCAGGCGGTTATGGATGTGCTTGACAGCGGTTGGTTGACAACCGGTGTCAAATCGCATGAGTTTGAACAGGCTTTCGCAGAATACACGGGAGTCAAGCACGCTGTTTGTGTAAATTCATGCACAGCCGGATTGTTCCTGACTTTAAGTGTACTTGATGTCAAACGCGGCGATGAAGTAATCACATCTCCAAACACTTTTCCTGCGACTGCGAACGTGATTGAGCATCTCGGAGCCAAACCGGTTTTCTGCGATATAAATCTGTCGGATGGCAATATCGATGTCGAACAAATCAAATCGAAAATAACTCGAAATACTAGAGGAATAATTCCTGTTCATTACGCCGGCGCTCCGTGTGATATGGATGCTCTGCAATCGATTGCGGAGGAATCCAATCTGTTTATACTTGGCGATTGCGCTCATGCGGTAGAGACAACGTGGAGGAATAAGAAAGTCGGGTCTCTGGGAATAGCCTCCTCTTATAGTTTCTACGCCACAAAAAACCTTACCACAGGTGAGGGTGGCATGATTGCCACAAATGATGATGAAATCTATCATAAAGTGAAAACTCTCAGGCTTCATGGATTATCCGATGATGCTGAATCGCGCTATACAAAAAATGGCAGGTTTGGTTACGATCTAATTGCCCCGGGTTATAAATTCAACATGCCTGACATTCTGGCATCGCTGGGAATAGTGCAGCTTTCAAAAATAGAGGAGAATCATCGTAAACGTGTTGAATTATACTCTCATTACCGTGATTTGCTTGAGGTAATTGACTGCGTTACACAACTTGATCCTGTTGTGAAGAACACTCACGCGCATCATCTGTTGCCGATTCTTGTTGATTTTTCAAGGCTGTGCTGCGAAAAGAATGAATTCATGGCAGCAATGAAATCTGAAAACATTGGAGTATCACAGCATTTCAAGCCGCTTCACCTTTATTCATATTATAAAGACAAGTACGGATACTCCAAGGGTGATTATCCGAATGCTGAGCGATTTGGCGATGATGTAATCACTTTGCCGTTTAATCAGTATATTACTAAAACAGATATTGAGGATGTTGTGGATGCTCTGTTGAAAATAATTGAATATTACATCATATAACTGAATACTATGAAATATATGTAGAAAAGCGAAAAGCCTAAAAAACACATCATATTACTTCATATTATATCGTTTGTTGCGCTAAAAAGGCAAAATAACTCGAAATCTCAAGTTTTTGCTTTATCTAATGCCGCCTGTTGTGTATAATCGAACAATCAATTTCATCTGGTGCTATGGCATGCTCGGTATAATACTGAGGAAAGGTTTTTAGTACTGGATTAGTCTATTATTTGGGAGACAGTTTTTGGCAACTAAAAAGCCAAAAAAGAAAAAGACCAAATCCAAAGAACCGGATTTGTTTACGTATGCGAAAAATCAAAAGGGTAAGGTGAAAAAGTGGAAATTTCCCAAGGGTGTGCGCTATGCCGAAGTAAAAGTCGGCGACATATTTGTTTTTACGAAATCCCGAAATTGGGAAATGAAAGGAAAAATCGAGGAATTAGAAGGAGAACTGATTGAAAAGGGAGTTTACGATTCAAATTCAAGATATTACATGGTAAAAATGCTTCATCCGGAATTAGTTGGATATGGAAAAGAAGATATCAGACGTTTTAACATAAAGAAGAAAAAATAGAAGGATTAGTTAAGCGATAGAGTATTGCAACCCCCTCGATTTTGGTTTAATGTATCGGGGCAAATTTTTTTAAGGTGAGATTATGAAACTATTCATCGATACAGCGAATATTGAACACATTACAGAAGCATCCAGATGGGGTGTAATTGATGGCGTTACGACAAATCCATCCCTCATCGCAAAAGAGGGGAGAGATTTTGAAGAAGCTATTCATTTGATAACAACATTGATTCCAGGTCCGGTAAGCGCTGAGGTTACCGAGTTAAACGCTGACAAGATGATTGTCCAGGCAAGAGGACTTGCGAAGTGGGCGGATAATGTCGTTGTTAAAATCCCGATGACAGAAGAGGGGATCAAGGCGACGAGCGTGGTTTCAAAAGATGGAATCAAAGTAAATATGACATTGATATTTTCAGCGAATCAAGCGCTATTGGCCGCTAAAGCCGGAGCAGCGTTTGTCAGTCCGTTTGTAGGGCGTCTGGATGACATAGGGCAGGATGGCATGGAAGTAATAAGAGAGATTGTTGAGATTTACCAGAATTACGCAATCGAAACTGAAGTGCTGTCAGCGTCGATTCGCCATCCGCGCCATGTAATTGAATCTGCAATGGCAGGCGCTGATATCGCGACAGTGCCGTATAAAATTCTAAAGCAAATGTTCCGTCACACATTGACAGATGTCGGCCTCGATAAATTCATGGCTGACTGGGCGGGTATGCAGAAGAAGTAGCAACTCCTGAATAAGTTCAGATAACCATACCTGGCGATTTTTAGTAACAGTAAAATTTTGAACTTGGGAGCTCTGGGCTCTGACCGGCACCTGTGTTAGGTTAATAAAAATCAATTGAGCTTATTTAACAAATGACATACCCAAATATAGGCGTTGAGTTAATCAACGATGTTTGTAAGATTCACGTTTTAACATTTTGGTTAGTAAGTTCAGGTGCCGGTCAGAGACCAGCGCTCCCAGGGAAAAATATATTTGCAATATAATATAACTAAAAAAATGGTTTTTAAGGAGCGAAGAAGTAGCAATGCGTTATCGCGGTTAATGAGAAACAGGGCTACGGTTAGATACAGAATAAGTGGTTACTGCGATTTGTCAGACAGATAATCTCCGAATTCTTCTAAAAAGGAATAGTCGTTTTTCCATGTGGTGTACATTATGCCCATGCTTCCGCTTGTCCGGGCAAGTTCATCATACCACTTTTTAGTGTCATCGAGGCTCTTTCTATCATAATATGGCGACCCCATGGTTCTAAATCCGTTTTCGGAAAAGAACATAAGCGATTGCCGCCGGTATTTATAAATCCAGCAAACCATGATTAAATCCTTTGGCACATGTTCCCACGATTTTTCAAATGTGCTGTATGCGAGAAAGTAATTATCACGAGCGTTTGCGTTTGGATTAAACATATCCGACCAGCAATAGATTTCCATT
Source organism: bacterium (assembly GCA_021157815.1). Lineage (GTDB taxonomy): Bacteria > JAJVIF01 > JAJVIF01 > JAGGVT01 > JAGGVT01 > JAGGVT01. The sequence goes on from JAGGVT010000040.1 coordinate 24,613, forward strand.
TCAGGATTAAACCTGCGAAGAAGTTTCATCTGGCGGGTTACGCAATCTCCCAGTATTTCACCCATTGTCATGTTTCTGGATCTACAAGCTTCGCACGCTCCGCCTGTTCTGATTTCATCCATGGATAGAAACGCCTTGTCCATTTTGAGAATCGGATACAGCAACTCAACCTGCTCTTCCCAGTAGTCATAAAGCGCAGGTTCAGACATGCAAAGGCCCACCTGATATCCGCCTTTGGCATTTCTAATCCTCGCGGCTGAATAGCCTGAAACCAGGAGATTTTCACCGTTCGATATTGCGCTTCGTGTTGTCAATTCAATTTTGAGTATCGTTCCATGCGGATTTAATTCTGTCAGACCGGGAATTTTCTTGTAATCAATTCCTTCTTTGTATGTAATCTCCTTATCCGCGCTTTTGACAGTCAATGGCGTTCCCGGACGGATAATCACATCCTGAGCTGCGGTTGCCTCAACAAGTTTGAGATCATCAATCCAGACTTTCCCGGATTGCGCCGCCCAGGTTCCGAAATACATAATCGCCGATTTTGCATTGCCTGAATAGAATCGGAATGTGTATTCAGTCCAGTCCTGCGTTGATTTTGGCCTCTTACCGTAGTGTGATGAAGGAAGACTGCCGGATAAATCAGGTTTAAATATTTGAACTCTCAAAGATTCCACTGGTGATATGTTTTCAGTCTTTACCCAAATTGACATTATGTATTCTGTTTTTACTTTCAGTTTCAAACCCTGAGCGATGCGGCCATGCCCATGTTCGTTGAGAGCAAAATTCTCAAGCCTTACCGATGATGAACCGCTGTGTTTAATCTTCTTATCGATAAATACAATTTCATTCGCTTTTTCAATTAGTTTATAGTCGCGAGGATTGTGATTGGAGATTGATATTTCGAATCCCGGATTTTTAATCAGGTTCGCTTTTCCAATGTCAGGATACGCGGTGCTGCCATCGACGATAAAGGGGATATCCACAAATGGCATACCAGCGGCAAGGTTTGGATTGTGTCCCAGTACAGAGCCACCGTATCCGACTGAGAAAAGCTGCGGTATTAATTCGATTCCAATATCGTCGCAATGCTTTTTAAACTTTTTAAGATTTTCAATGCGATCTGGTTTCCATCGAGAGATGGCATCGAGATGTCCAGCTAGAACAACGCCGTTCAGACCATGTTTTTTAGCTGTGGATGCGATGCTTTTCGCGTCGTTGAGTTTTTCAGTGGTTGTGAGAGTGTTAATAATGTAAACCCATTTGTTGGTTGGGAAATCGGGATTAATCGAACCGGATGATTTATCAGTACATGATGGTGTTATGGATAATGGAACGACAAAAAGCACAATCACGATAAACAATGTGAAAGCTATTTTATTCATGCAAAATCACCATGTTTGTCAATGAGCTTTAGTATGGCGTTATTACTCTGGATGTCGCCCATGGTCGCAAATCTCGCCATCCGATTCAATCGTACCCGCGAGATAATCAAGAACAGCCTGCCGGGGATCATCTGTATTAACACCTGTAATAACCTCGATATTATTATCAGAGAAACTCTGAAATGCACGTTGTCCCATTCCTCCAGCGATTATAGCATTAACGCCTAATTCTCTAAGCCATTCGGGAAGCAATCCGGGTTGATGCCGTGGAGACACCACTGAATCGTGATTTGAAATTTCTTTGGTTTCATCATTTGTGTCGTAGAGCAGAAATTCCTCGCACCGACCAAAATGGCCTGATATCTTTCCACCGACAACTGGTATCGCTATTCTCATTTTAATTAACTCCTGTATTTTGCATTATGTTGAACTTAACCAATCTCATATAGAACATTTTCCCAAAGGCTTTTTAATTCATCTGCCACAGCGTTATCTGAATATTCGATTACTGTCTGGCGCATTATCTGAGCCTTTGTAAAAACTGTATTATAACTTGTTTTACCCAGGATTTTAATATCCGGGTTTTTCTCAATGTCGTTTGATATTTCCTGATTCAAATCCCACTTGTTGATGCATACGCCAGTTGGAATGTTGAAATGTTTTGTTAGTTGAATAACTCTTTCCATGTCGTGAATCGCGGAAAGAGTTGGCTCGGTTACTATAAGCACGTATTGGGCTCCCGAAATTGATGCAATTACCGGGCAGCCAATTCCAGGGGAGCCATCGATTATAATAAGTTCATTGCCATTATCAGCAGCCACTTTGCGAGCGGCGGTTCGTACAAGTGAAACCAGTTTGCCGGAATTTTCCTCTGCTATTCCCAATCGGGCATGAACAAGTTTTCCAAATCGAGTATTTGAGATAAACCATTCACCATTGATTGATTCCTTAAAATCAATTGCCTTTTCAGGGCAGAACCATGCGCACACACCGCAGCCTTCACATCCGATTCTATCTATTTCATAGATAGTCCGTTTACCATCGGGAGATGTAGATTTTTCAATCGCGTTATATCTGCAGAGTTCAAAACACTTTCCGCAGCTTGTGCAGTCATTCTGTCGAATTGATGCCAGCTTGCCCCCTGAAAACTCTTCTCTATGTTCCACATCAGGTTGAAGAATGATATGAAGGTCAGCTGCATCGACATCGCAATCGACGAGAACAGCGCTTTTTGCCAGTGATGCGAAAGCAGCTACAATGCTTGTCTTTCCTGTGCCGCCTTTACCGCTTATAACCACAAGTTCTTTCAATCTTGAACCGCCTTATGTATTTTTTCAAAAAGGTTCTTGAAATCATCTATATATTTCGGAATTTCATCGACTGCAAGTTTTCCATGTGAGTATGCCACTGCAATTTCCCTGTCATCGGGAATTTGAAGAATGATGTCCAGCTGCTCTTTCTTGCAGTAGCGGATAACCTCATCATCACCGATATCGGAACGATTTATAAGTATCCCGAATGGAATTTCGAGTTGCCTGACCATTTCAACTGACAGTTTTAAATCATTCACTCCGAATGGTGTAGGCTCGGTTATGAGGATAATGTAATCGGAGTCGCTGATTGCCTCTATCACGGGACATGATGTTCCCGGCGGTGAATCGAGAATGGTGACGTCATCGCTGGGGATGTTCCGTTTCAATTCACGAATGATTGGCGGCGAGAATGCTTTTCCGATATCCAATTTTCCTTGCATGAAATTGATGTCGCCTGATTTTCCAATTTCAATAATGCCGATGATGTTGTCGATTTCGGATATGGCGTTAACGGGACACACATGAAAACAACCGCCGCATCCATGGCACATGTCCTTAAAGACAACGACCGTTTTTGGTGTTACGGCAATTGCGTTAAATTCGCATATTTCAGAACACTTTCCGCAAAGTGTGCATTTCGTAAAATCTATAAGCGGAACGGGAATGGCAACATTTTTGCTTTTCTCAATTTCCGGGTTTAGAAAGATATGCCCGTTGGGTTCTTCAACATCGCAATCGACATAGGTAGTTCTAATTGCTGAGCTGGCAAGTACTGATGCCAGATTCAGGGCAATAGTAGTTTTACCTGTGCCACCTTTTCCACTTGCAATAGCTATTTTCATGAATTTTGATATCCTTCTGAGACCTCTGAAAAAGGTTCATTTTATTGTAGCCCGGCTTCTCATTAGCCGGGAAAACACGGGTATCATTCACACATTTCCCCGGTGAATTAGAAACCGGGCTACAAGATATTTACATTTTTTTAGAGACCTAATTTTTAAATTACTCGAAACCCTTTCTTACCATGGCAGTGCCGCACTTGGGACATTTAATTGATGTGCATGGTTTACCAGGCTTATGCGGAATTATCGTTTTGCATGATGGACATATGCATTGACCTCCTGGTCCAGTTCCCTGTCCTCGACCTTGTCCAGAACCTTGTCCTCTACCCATAGTGAATCTCCTTCGTGTATAATTAATTTAAAATGTAATTCTACATGCGCCATCTTCCACGTCCTCCACCTCTACCGCCACCCTGACCAGCTCCAAAGTGGCCGCCTACATTCGGTAATTCTGATGATTTTAAATTGCCGTTCTTGAAATCCTCAATCACCTGACTGACTTTCCCGGATGCTCCTGTTATTACCTCAATCCCTGATTGATTCAGAACATTGAAAGCGTTTGGGCCGCAGTTGCCAGTAATCAACGCTGATATGTTTTTTCCGGCAATCAGTTGAGCGGATTGAATACCAACACCTTGCGAAGCTGAAAGGCTTGGATTTTTAATCGCCTCGAATTCCATGCTGTCTGTATCAATAATGATGAAATACTGGCATCTGCCGAATGTTGCATCGATTTGGCTGTCCAGTGATGATTCTAATGATGTAATCGCGACTTTCATATTTCAGGCTCCTTGATCATTTTAATAATCTTCATAATACCACTTAAACCTGATATCCATATATAGATACATCTGAAAAAATGAAATATGTTTTAGACCGGTTTCTCATTAGCTGGGAAAACATAGGTATCATTCACGCATTAACCTGGCTAATGAGGAAAGTGTCTCATAACTCAATTATAAGCAAAAAGGTTTGTCATTCTGAGCGCAGCGAAGAATCTATTTGCTACTGTGTTGATGATTAAACCTGATGAAATTAATCTACAATATCTAAAATAGATCCTTCGCTTCGCTCAGGATGACAGAAAAAGCCAGGTTATGAGACAGTCTCATGAGAAGCCGGGCTACAATATAATGAGTCTTTTTCAAAAGTCTCATGCATTAATTTAGGATAGATATCTTTAAATCATGATAACAAAAGATAGGAATTAACATGGAAATTATAATAAGAAGAAACATGTGAAGATGAAATGTCGGAATGAAGAGGAATTTCTGCAGCTTAGATCTTATCGAAAATGAGCATTTTTTAATACGAGGATGCAAATATGAGTTCTGAAAAACCTGCTATCAATACAGGTATGACAAAAAAAGGAAACGGGAAGCTGCAGTATAAAGTTAGTTTGTGGCTTGGCGTATCGTTTGTCATCATGTGGATATTGATTGTTATTCTTCTCTACAATATATTTGTTAAAAAGGTATTGCTCAAGGCTGAAAGTGAATGTCGCCATACTGTCGCGATTGTCGAATCAAGCCAGTCTTACGTTAAAGACATAATAAGGCCTGCCATGACCGGAATTGTAGATGAGGACGATTTTTACGCTGAGGGAATGAGTACAACTTATGTTTCAAGAAGAATCATAGATTTATATCTGGAGGAATTTCCAGATTTCTACTTTAAATTTGCCACGCTTAATCCCAGGAATCCGGCAAACATGGCGGATGAATCTGAGAAAAAAATTATTGAATATTTTAAGAATAATCCTGAACGTAAAGAATGGAGTGGAATAATCAAACGGTATGGAGTGCCGTATTTATGCCTTGCAACTCCACGAACATTTTCTGAATCCTGCATGAGATGCCATGGGGATCCTGAAGACGCGCCTGACAGACTTATAAGTAACTATGGTGCAGAACGGGGATTTAACTGTAAGCAAGGTGATATCACAATCAAAACCTCCAGAATACTACTTTCAACTCCTTTTGCAGTTGCCAGAGCGGAAACACTCAAATTCGCAGGAATAGTCTTTCTATTCTTCTTCACTTTGTTTCTCATTTCTTCCGTTCTAATAAAGCGAATAATTACCGAACGATTGCACAAGCTCATGCAAGCTGCTGTTAATGTTGGTGAGGGAATTTATGACATCGAACTTGATCTGGAGTGCAACGATGAAATCTGTGATCTTGCAAATGCATTCAACGAGATGTCTTCAAATATTCAAGATTCTCATGAAATTCTCGAACAACGCGTTGAAGAAAGAACAAGCGACCTAGTAAAAGCTCAGGAAGCTCTTCAGGAAAGTGAAAAGCGATTCAGAACACTGTCCGAAGCATCTTTCGAGGGAATTGTTATTCATGATAATGGAAAAATCTTAGAGGTTAACCAGGCATGTTGTTCGATGTTTGGTTACGAGTATGAGGAATCAATCGGAACATCAATATATGATTATATTGCTTCGAATTATAAAGATGATGTGGTGAATGTTGTCGCGGGAAAAAGTGAAAAACCGTATGATGCCATATGCGTCCGTAAAGGTGGAACCAGATTTCCAGTTCAGGCATATGGCAAGACAATTGTTTACAATGGCAAGAAAGTGAGAGTTGTTTCTATCAGGAATATTGAGGAACGCAAAAAAGCGGAATTGGCATTGCGTGTATCAGAAAAACGTTTTCGCCAGATGTCTGATTTGCTACCCGCGATGGTTTGGGAATCCAACATGGATTTCAATCTGACTTATGCAAACAAGGCGGCATTTGAAGCTTATGGATACACAGAGGAGGATATCAAGAACGGTTTGTCGTTAAAAGATGTTATCGATGCAGAATCGTTTAAGCGCACTGAGGTAGATATCCTTGAATTACTGAAAGGGAAACATGCATCTCGTGCGGTCTATACAGCAAATCGAAAGGACGGCTCATCCTTCCCAATGGAAGTCCTTGCCTCAATTATTTACGAGGATGAAAAACCGGTTGGCATAAGAGGCATCAATCGTGATTTAACCGAGGAATTAAAAGCCAAACAGGAACTGGAAACGGCATGGGAAGAGGCAAGCACTGAAAGCGCGAAACTGCGTTCAATGATTGAGGGCATGGACGAAGGAGTAATTGTTGCAAATGCTGACAGCGTAATTATTGAAGTGAACGCATGGGTTTTAAATGCGGTAAATAAAACACGGGATGACATTGTCGGAAAGTCTATCTGTGAGTTACATTCTCCTAAAATAACAAAGCGAATTGAAAAACACATTTCAGATTTTCAATCCGGTGTGAGCACGGGAAACATTGAGATTAACAGGTCATTACTGGAGCTTGAAGTTGTAATGAGGTTACAGCCGATTTTCAGGAACGACAAGTTCAGTGGAATAATCCTTAACATAATCGATGTTACTGACCTGGTAAAGGCTCGTGAAGTCGCGGAGAATATTAGCAGGGAACTGGCATCAACGAATGTTCAATTGGAGAACGCGATACAATCGTCAAATATGATGGCTGAAAAGGCTTTTACTGCCAATCAGGCAAAGAGTGAATTTCTTGCAAACATGAGCCATGAAATTAGAACACCGTTGAATGGAATCATCGGAATGACTGAACTCACGCTTAATACTTATCTTGATGATGAACAAAACGAATATGTTGAAATGATTAAATCATCTGCGGATTCCCTTCTTCACATAATAGAGGATATCCTTGACTTTTCGAAGATTGAAGCAGGGGAGATGGCAATTGAACTCATTGAGTTCAACCTGAGAGAAACTGTGAAATCCACGGTTGATCAGTTATCCATTCAGGCTCACAGAAAAAAACTTAAAATGATTCTGCATATTGATCCGGATGTCCCTGAAGTGTTGATTGGAGACCCATTACGGCTTAATCAAATTCTGATAAACCTCTTGGGTAATGCGGTTAAATTTACATCCGAGGGTGAAATCTCTGTATATATTGAATGTGAAAAACTTCTGGAGAAAAAAACTGAATTGCTTTTAACTGTAAATGATACCGGCATCGGCATACCTGAGAATAAATTGAACGTTATATTTGCCTCGTTTTCACAAAGCGACATGTCAACGACAAGGAAATTTGGCGGCACAGGACTGGGACTTACTATTTCCAAACAGCTTGCCGAATTGATGTCAGGAACTATCTGGGTTGAAAGCGTGGAAGGCAAGGGAAGCAGTTTCCATGTACGGATGCCATTTGGATACAACAAAGATAATCCGGTTGTAAGTGGTTTATATCACAACGAATTCACAGATCTAACTCCTGTTGAAGAAGAGTCCAATGGTCATTTGGATAACATTCAAACGAAAGGATTGCGAATACTGCTTGCAGAGGATAACGAAATCAATCAGAAGGTTGTAAGGCGATTACTTGAAAAGCAAGGATTTATTGTGGACTCTGTTAATGATGGCAAAGAAGCGATTTTTAAAATGAAAGATGAAGAATATTGTCTCATTCTTATGGATGTTCAAATGCCTGTAATGAATGGTCTTATTGCCACGAAGATTATACGTCGTTTTGAGCGCAATTCGAGCATACATATTCCAATAATTGCTATGACAGCTTACGTGATGAAGAAGGATAAGGAAAAGTGCTTTAACGCTGGTATGGATGATTATCTTCCCAAACCGATAGGGGCCTCCAGGCTGTTAAAGGTTATTGGGCGTTGCCTGAAACAGGAAAATGGAATTGTTGAAGAAGAATATCCGGGCAATGCTGTTTCAAGCAACAGCGGTTCAGATGAAAATAAACTGCTTGATTTCAAAGTAGCACTAAGAAATGTTGACAGCGACAGGGAACTCTTGAAAGAGGTTATGGATATTTTTATCGAAACAGCTCCGGAGCAAATAGCTGACATGAAAAAAGCTATTGATGACGGCGATTTCGAAACAGCTGGTTCAAAAGCGCACAAACTTAAAGGGTCTGCAGGCAGCGCTGGAGTTCCAGCAATCGCTGATCGCGCTAAATCACTTGTCATTGCTGTTAGAAATGGAGAACATGACAAGGATAAATTGGGTGATATTGCTGAAACGTTGGAGCGTAATATTAATGAATTGAAATCATTAGTGAAATCCCCTGACTGGCTGAATAATCTAATGTCAGAGGATGAATAAGGCGGGTTTTCATCAACAAAGGATGTGCTGAATGGAAATACTAATCGCCGAAGATGATCCTGTATCAAGACGAGTCCTTGAAAAAACGCTCATTAAGTGGGGATATAATGTTCTCGTTACTGAGGATGGCGATCAGGCATGGGATGCGCTTAAAGATGGCAGTGGACCAAGCTTTGCCGTTCTGGATTGGATGATGCCTGGTATTGATGGCACGGAAGTATGCAGAAGAATCAGAAATTTAAAACAAAAGAGTTATACATACGTTATCCTTCTGACTGCAAAAGATAAGCAGTCTGATATTATCAAAGGTTTGGAAGCCGGAGCTGACGATTATGTTATCAAACCTTTCAACAGTGACGAGCTGAAATCAAGATTGCAGGTAGGAAAAAGAATTATCAATCTTGAAGAAAATCTGGCTTCCAAGATCACGGAAATACAACTTGCGAATGATGTTCTTATAGACGACCTTAAAGCAGCAGCGCTGATTCAACATAACCTGCTTCCAGACAAACTGCCAAACAACTCACGCCTTAATATCGATTTCAGATTCGTTCCCTGTGATGCGGTCGGCGGGGATATGCTGGACGTTTTTGAAATCTGCGACAACCATATAGGCATATCCATTAGCGATGTCGCGGGACATGGTGTTTCTGCCGCCATGTTCGCCGTAACCATTAACAGATTGCTTTCCCCAGTTGCAGGACATACCTCAGTAGTCAGATCGAAAAAGAATAACGGTGCTTTTAATCCCGTTTCTCCAGATGAAGTATTGTCAATGTTGAACAATCAATTCCATGTTAAATCGCAAAATGCAGTTTACGCCACAATGATTTACGGAATGATAAACACAGATACTCTCGAATTCACACATGTCAGGGCAGGACACAAGCCTGTTATCCTGGTAAGGAGTAATGATGCCAGTGAATTGGAATCCAGAGGCGGTCTGCCTATCGGAATTAGCAAGGATGTTGAATATTTTCAAACATCATTCCAGCTGGAAAAGGGAGATCGTTTGTACTTCTACACTGATGGCGCAATTGAAACAGACAAATTCACAGACCCAAGAAAGGATATTGAGAACTTCCTGAAGTTCATTCAGGAAATATCCTCTCTACCACTGTCTGAAAGCCTCGATAGAATTAATGAAATGGTTATTAGCAATGCTGAAAACCGCTCCCCGCACGATGATGTTGCTATTCTGGGTATTGAGATAAAAGAATAATGTGAGATCTCTGAAAAAGGGAAAAATGGCAGCCCGGTTTCTCATGAGACTGTCTCAGAACCAATAAATATCTAGTAAATATCCTGTGAATATCTAATAATTTTGAGGTGTGTTTTGTGCTGCGGGCATCCTCTCGACTTTCGACATTTAAGGCTACCTAAATACTATTAAACCGGGTTCCGCCCATACAGCCGTCCCGGCTTTATGGGTGTTTGCAGCGAGTTTACGCATTTCACCCACAAATCACAAAAAGACGTGATTTGTGGGCGGCACCCGAGGTTTATAAATTGGATCTCTTGTTGTTTTACTACACTCAAATAAAAACACAGCCGAATTTAAAGTCGCTTCTTTTCCAATGAACGTACCATATTGCCCAGAGCCACAAAATACAGAAAGTAAATAAATGTCGAAAGTCGAGATCCTGGGGCTGTTGAAGAAGCTTGTTTTGTCACAGACCGTAGGGGCAACTCTCCGTGGTTGCCCTGTATTTATGCCAATATTTAGGGTAGGCACAGAGACCTACCCCCTACATTCAGCGCTTTTTCAACAGCCCCATCCTGCCTGCATCTTTTCAAATCTTAAGTTAAATTAAAAAATGCAGGCAGGATGCCCGCAGCACAAAATTACTGGTTATTTGCACATTTCAATTAGTTCTGAGATAGCCTCATGAGAAGCCGGGCTACAATAAAATGTGTCTTTTTCAGAGGTTGCGATATATTCATCTCTGTACGCGACTGAACCGGTTTCTGAACCAATCACGATTCCTCTTTGAGAACCTCTCTTAGGTTTATATCAGTCGCCAGACGTTTGAATAATCGGCCGGCTTCCGCTCTATCCTGCCAGTCAACGAAAACGGAAATATCAGACTGGTTTGTTATCACTTCGATAACCCTTATCCCGCGTTCCAGAAGTATTTCGCAAATTTCAGAAATCATCTCCGGGTTTTCAGCGTTATCGCGGCTTGACAGATTCAGCCTGGCGATTCCCCTGCGTTGAATCACGTTTTTAACGTACGGCTTGTTCTGCACCAATTTATTCAAACTTGAGAAGAACTCATCGACACCATCATCCGTAATATAAAACCCGATGAAACTTTCCGTGAATGACAATCCGAACAATGACGCCTTAATGCTTCCAATCAGTTTTCCCAGTTCAGCCCATAGTGATTGATGAAGGCTTAAATCCTCTCCGACAACTGTAATCAAAGCAAGTTTTTTTCTTATGCCTTTCAGGCGGGCTTTGTAGAATCCGACTATCTCAGTGCCGCCTTCATCGAAATCAGTTTCCTCGAAATGCACGATTCGCGCTTTCATGCGGTCCGTTTTATATGCCAGCGATTGCGGATGAAGCACCTGCCCTCCTGAACGTGTAACGGAATCTATTTCATCTATTGAAATGTAGTTAACATGCTCCGTTGTCTCAATAAGAGCGGGATCAGCTTTCATGACTCCCTGAACATCGGTAACTATTACAACCTCGTTGGCTTCAAGAAGTTTTGCCAGAAGAAACGCGGATGTGTCGCTCCCGCCACGTCCAAGAGTTAGAAGTTCGCCGTCTTTTGAAAGAGCCAGGAATCCGGAAACAACAGGTATTACGCCTTTTTTTAGCAGTTGTTTAATTCCTTCGTTCACATGGGCTTTCGACATTTCCTCCATGATTTCAACATCGACATTCTGGTTTATTTTCTCACGCGCAAGTTTTACATGCTGACCGCCCTTGGCATATATAGGCCATCTTTCAGAGTACGGGGTGATAGCCTCAGCTTGTACGCCCAACGATCTTAGCGCGGTTGTGAATATACGAGCGCTAAGATTTTCGCCGTAGGAAACAATCTCAGCCAATTCAGATGATAAACAATCCCCGCCTGAAACCTCATCAGCAAGCCGAATCAGCCTGTTTGTATCATTTCCCATAGCGCTTACAACCACAAGAGTTGGACGCAATTCATGAAATTCGAGCGTTTTCTTTGCCAGATTGCGAACTCTTGCCGGATTGGATAACGATTTCCCGCCAAATTTAATAACAAGGATGTCATCCAGTTCACGGATATTTTTATTCTTTTTTGCCATAGTTCAATGCCAAACCGTTCAAATGAGTGCAACTATGTATAAGTATAAACTGTTATCTTTAACATGGCGTCTCGCTATTTACGCAAGCCGGCACGTGTCAAATCGAGTAATCTTACAAGACCAACTGACTTTCCATCATCATCAACCAATGGTAATTGTGAAATCAGATGCTTCTGCATGAAGGAAAGCGCCTCGATTGCCAATGCTTCACGATTGATTGATTTTGGAGCTTTTGTCATTACATCCACAACAGGAAGCTGCAGAATTTCATTGATAGTCGAACTCTTGTTTTTTTCGAGAAGGCGTCGAACATCCCCATCGGTGATAATCCCAACAAGCATACCTTTTGAATCAATTATGTTTACAGCTCCAAGATGCTTCTTCATTAATATATATTGAGCATCCTCGAATTTCGAATCAACAGAAACCACAGGATTTTCATCACCCTCAAACGACAAATCAGATACACTAAGAAGGAGTCTTTTTCCAAGCGCACCTCCCGGATGAAACAGCGCGAAATCACCCTCCTTGAACCCGCGCTTGATAAGTAGAGCGACAGAGAGGGCATCGCCAAGAGCCATTGTCGCGGTTGATGATGATGTAGGTACGATATTCATCGGGTCAGCTTCACCGGTTGTGCCTGTTACGAGTGAGATATCACATTTGCGAGCAATAAGGCAATCGCTTGTTCTTGTAATGGAAATAAGTTTGACACCGATCTTTTTCAGAGATGGAAGAAGATTAATTATCTCCTCTGTCTCGCCTGAATGTGATATCAGCATTACAATGTCATTTTGAAGAATTAATCCAAGATCGCCATGAAAACCCTCTGCGGGATGAAGGAAATACGCTGGAGTGCCTGTCGATGCCAGTGTCGCGGCGATTTTACGCCCGACAATCCCGCTCTTGCCGATTCCGGAGATTATGAACCGTCCGCGACTTTCCAGAACCATTTCAACAGCTTTGATGAATTCGTCATCTATTAAATCACGCGCTTTTTCAAGAGCTTGAATTTCTTTATCAAGAACGGATTTCGCCGATGATATGATTTCATTTCTGCTGATATCTGATTTTTCATTCATATTAATCACGTATTCAGTACATGCAATATTTGTTCCACAACTGACAGTGGATCAGGTGATTTAGTAATTGGGCGTCCGACAACAATGTAATCGCTTCCAAGTTCCTTCGCTTCAGATGGAGTGGCAATTCTTGCCTGGTCTCCTTTATCGCTTCCTTCAGGGCGAATCCCCGGTGTAAGCACGATGAAATCATCACCGAGATTGCGTTTCAACTCTGACACTTCATGAACAGATGAGACAACGCCATCCATGCCACATTCCTTCGCGAGCGATGCGAGATTCATAACCGCGTCATTAGGATTTTCAAATCCAAATCCTACTTGTTTAAGACCGACTGCATCGAAACTGGTCAGGATTGTAACTCCAAGCAGTTTTGGTTTTTGGGAACATTCGGAACCGTTAGTAAAAGCCAAATCCCGCGCTTTTACTGACTGTTCAAGCATTGACGTTCCGCCGGTTGCATGAAGTGTAAGAATCTCAAATGAAACGGTTTTCATTAGATTTACAACACCGTTTGCTATCACGGATGGAATGTCATGAAGTTTGAAATCAAGAAACAATCTTCCGTTAAACATGCTGGATAATTCGATAAGGCCGTCATGGCCTATGATGGGATAAAGCATCCATCCAATTTTCAGAATGACAGGTTTGTCTTTCAGTTTGTCCGCGAGGTCGAACGCCTGCTTTTTATCGGGAATATCAAGCGCGACAACCAGTATCGGATTATTCGATGCCATATTCATTAACCCCTTATTGGAGAGCCATCCTCAATGTTCAATCCATAAAGGTAATTGTCATTTGAAATGAAGATAACCTTGTTATCGATAATCAAAGGACGGCATCTTATCTCCTTGAAAGATGCGAATTGCCAGATTTCTGTTCCGGTTGCGATATCAAGGCAATAGAGTTTTCCGCCGTTTGACCCGAAGATGATTTTACCGTCATGAATGACAGCTTCACTCATGATAGCGTAACGGTTATCGCCGCCGTTTGTGGTTTCAAATGGAACATCCCAGATTGATTCTCCACTGCTGCCTTCCGGATGAAGTTTCAACGCGTGGAATTGCCCAGAAGATGACCCAACATAAACAGCGTTGTCATCACAAACCGGAGCGCACCAGAATTCGTCCTCGATAGGATGTTCAGGACTGGATGTTTTATATTGCCAAATAAGAGAGCCATCCTCCAGGCTTAAGGCAGTAACACAAGCGCCGCGATCAGCGGTTATCACCATTTCGTCCTTAATTACAGGTGCGCCGTAAACCTCACCACAGATATCGGTTTGCCAGATTACAGAGCCATCATCGCGATTAAGATGAAACAGTTTGCCTTTTTCATCCGCGAAAATAACTCCAACTTCTGATTCTGCTGCACCGCCTCTTATTCTGGATTTTGTGTCAAATTTCCAGGCAAGGCGGTTGGAGGAAAGATCAATCGCCCTGAACAGGCCATCGTATGAGCCAATGAAAAGAAAATTGTTGATTATCAACGGTGATGATGAGATATATCCGGCGGTTTCGAAAGTGAATCGTATCTCGCCGTTTAAAACATCAATGCCGTAAATGTTTTTATCGAAAGCGCCAAAATAGAGTATGCCGTCACGATAAGCCGGAGTTGAGCGAATTCCCTGTGGAATTCTAAAATTCCAGATTTTGGAATCGACACGTTTGCCCTTTTCTGCATCGAAGGCATAGATCTTCCCATCAAGCGATGGAATTAAAATGTAATCTTCAACCAGAATTGGCGATGCGCTGAATCGGGCGTTCAACGAGAGTTTGTCGCCATAATCCCATCCCATTCCTTCTACGGTCGGTTCGAATGATGGCCCCTGCTGGTTCATCATGCAGCCAGCCATTAGAGGAACAAGAATCACAAGTATAATTAAAACGAGTTTTTTCATCATAGCTCCAAGTCTGTTAATTCAAACCTTTAATTTTACCAGATGGATATTAAGAGTAAAGGATTGTTAATTCCCTAAATCCGCGATTGAACTCATTGTCATTCCGGGCTTGACCCGGAATCCATCTTTACAAGCGAAAAAAATATGGATTCTGAATCAAGTTCAGAATGACAATTTATCACCCAATTGGTGAATTCAATGTTAACCAGGAAAGCGAGAGCTTTCCACATAACCTGCGAGCCGTAGGTGATACGAAAATATCCCATCGCGGATTTAGGG
>JAGGVT010000025.1 GCA_021157815.1 bacterium
ATCCAGATGAATCCTGAGTTCATCCATATCCGCCGGTTTTGGCATGTAGTGGTACAAACCTTCGCTCATAGCCTGTATGGTCAGCTCAGGGCGATGAGCGCCCGTAATCAGGATCATCGGCAGCCCAGGTTTCACTTTATTGATACGTCTAAACAGTTCAACGCCATCAAAATCCGGCAGCCTGTAATCCAGAATCGCCGCGACTATGTCCTCATTCACAGCAATTTTCTCGCCAGTTGACGCATCAGGAGATTCAATGGGTTCATATCCCCATTCCTCGACCCATTTTCTAAACGTGAAACGGTCAGATGGGGAATCATCAACTATCAGTATTTTCAATTTCATCGCAAAAATCTCCTTCACAGCCTGCGCCAATTTCAAATATTGGCGCACCCCAGGAATTGCTATATGCAACTTTTGTATCTCTAATCGTTATTCTTATGCCATTACAGTATTTAGGAGCAAAATGATATTTAACCGGCCTGTACGCATTGTAATGCAGAAGGATAATCTCGTGAGTATTATGCTGTCCTTGAATAACATCTATATCATAGGCAATTTGCCATTCAGCACGTGGGATGATGCATATCCAGTTAATCCATTTCTTTTCAGTGATTTTAACAATGTCGAGTTGCACAGGCAGGAAATGAGGATCAAATGACCAGAACGAGTTGATTTTATCCTTCTCGCGAGAACTTGCTTTGCCATCAATAACAATATCAGCGCCGATTTCAGAATTAATTGGAGGATGGCTTCTTCCATAAGGAATGCCGTGCTGGTTCCATAGAATTCTCAATTCATCTGGCGTAATTTCATAAATATCTTCTCGCAGGCTTTTATCGGTAACAACTGATAGAGCAACCTTCTCCTTTTCCTCACCCTGTCTGAACCAGTTACCGGAAATCCATTTGTTAACGGTATCGATGTGTGCCTTCTCCATACTGTATCCGCTGGGATTAACCAATAGGAATTGCGAGGCTGGAGCCAATGCCGCCAGGCAAAGCAGAATCACACCAAGTATATTTACAATATTAGTTTGTTTCATGTTTCTTCATTAATCGCTTTGATGGCGCCAACGGTAAAACGACCTCAACCGCCGCGCCGTTTTTAACACTCAAATCGAAAGATATTCTGCCGCCATGTGTTTCAACAATGCGTTTGGATACCGGCAACCCCAATCCTGACCCCTCCATCTTGGTTGTGTGGAATTCCTTGAAAACAATATCCGCATCTTCGTGGGATATGCCCCGGCCTTCATCCTCAATTCGGATTAAAAGTTCGTTCTTGTCAACATTCAGGTTTAATCTGATGCTTCCGCCTTCATTTGAAGCCTCAACCGCGTTTTTTAACAAGTTAACAACAACCTGTCGGATTTTTTCAGGATCAAGGGTCGCTTCCATATCAGGAGGTTCATTCAGGATGCAGTTTACTTTTGATATGGAACTCATCTCATCGGCAAGTGGAGCAAATTCGTTCCACCATACTGACAGGTTAACGTTTTTGTACTTCAGTTTTAGCTCGCGGGAGTAATCGAGCAGACGTTTCAGGATTATATCAAGATGATCCACTTCCTTAATGATGACACCTGCAGTTTCTTTAAATTCATCATTAACCGATTTTTAAAGCAGTAATTGGGACAGGCCGCGAATTGCCTGAAGCGGGTTACGAATTTCATGAGCTGTAATGGATGCCAGCCGTCCGATAGCAGCAAGCCTCTCCTGACGCGACTCCTCTAGTTCGGTTTCATATAGCCGTGAAAGGTAACTATAAATCATTAGTGTTAAGTATCCTAACACAACCAAAGTCAGGAGAATGATAATTCGTAAATCAAGAATGTGATTGTAAGTAATGGGAATTGTATAAATCTGCAATAACGAGGCAATTATCAGTCCAATTGCAGCGCCGCCAAGAATCTGGCGCAGGGTTTTTTCAGCAGGACTTATGCTTTTTTGAAAAGTAACACACAAAGCCATGAGAGTGGCTAAAACAGCAAGCTGTGTCAAGTCCATAAGCTGTGTGAAGTCAACACTCCTGCTGTGCGCATGGAATGATGCGAGAGTCGCGGCAAATACGATTACAGCGGGAATAACAACCTGCCATGAAAGCCGCAGCCAGTCTGAGGACTTTGATATTAACAGTCTCGAATGGCAAATGATAGTTACAAAGGAAATTCCAATAAAAGCGAACGTGTATAAATCTGAATATCTGTTTATGTAGAGTGGAATCCATCCGAACTTTCCAAAGTCTTCAATGACAACATCTATGAATCCCAGCAGTTCATGCTGTTTTGGCCCAAAGTGCAGGACAAGGCCTATAATAATGACTGTTGGCATCGTGAATCCCGCGACAAATCGCGCATTGTGTTCTTTCACAACAGATGAAACGATTAATCCAGTCAGAGAAATGAAAGCCAATACAATGAAAATCGGAATATTTGCCAGGAAAACCTTGAAATATGCCCCGATTAAATTATTTGGAATAGACATCATCTGGGCATGAATGGCGATAATTCCGCATAGCACAAGTGCGCTGAATCCGGCAAGTGCGAGACGGGGAGCAGTGCGCCATCGGCAGATTCCATACAGCCCAAGCAATGCAAGCGTCCCGCCCTAGGCAATGGTGGGTATCAGATAAGGATTAGCCATTAGGACAAGAGTTTCGATTCAAGATTTTTTCCATCAAGATTCACTTAAATATATCTCTTAACGAGAGTCGATAATCAAAAAACAAGTAAAGAGTCTAAATATAAATCCTGGCCATAAATTCCGCTTCTGAGATGCAAAATTGTATCAGGAACAGGTAACCTCGTCAATCGGCACAAACCAGATATAAAGAAGGCTATTGAATCAAGGGTTATATATGCCGATTGCTTATTTGGTTATAGGGGCGTAATCGACGAGTCACTTCAAATGACTATATCCCATCGGAAACGGAGATTGAATATGCAATTCCTAATTAAAACAAAAACAGAACTTCTTAAAACCGAAGTTCTGCCTATTGAACTGTTTGGTAGCGGGGGCTTGTATGGAGGTAATACACAACTTATTGAAAGATGTGTTGGTGAGAAGGTATGTTCTCAAGCGCAAAGGCAGACGTTTGAAGAAGTAACTCTTTACTTTTATTGTAAACCCCAGAATGGTGTCATTGCCGTCAATGGCGTCATGGGGCAGTATTGATGCAGTTTGGATAACGTCAGTAGGATTTAGGGTGGTGTCTTTGTTGTGTCAGTTTAATGTAATCTGGAGTAATGAGTGTAATCCGATGATTGCTGAATGATTATTTTTTCTTCTTCCTGGTTGGATTAGGCTTGTCGGACATTTGAGCCTCGACAAATCTATCGAATGAATCAGCGGATACATACCATTTGCCAGCGAATTTCATTCCTTTTAACTTGCCTGATTCGAGGTATCGTCTGATCGTACGTTCAGAGCATCCCATGGCATCCATGAGGTCCATCCCGCAGTAGAACTCATAATTCCCTATCTTTATTTTGGGAACCTCTCTGATTGAGGATTTGTCATCTTTGTTTTTCATTAATTCACCAGGTTATCTAAATGATTCTTCCAGATAATACCCTCTATTGATTAGATGTCAATAAACTTCTCAGCAGCTTCCTCGATACGTTTCTGATTGTGAAAGTATATTTCAGTTGTACGAGAATCCCTATGTCCTGCCATGGCTTGTGCCTGATGCAAACTGGCACCACCTGCAACAGCCAGAGTTATTGCAGTATGCCTTAAGCTGTGTGCAGTGAGTTTTTCATCATCCAGTCCAAT
>JAGGVT010000055.1 GCA_021157815.1 bacterium
ATTCCGGGCTTGACCCGGAATCCATCTTGACAAGCGAAAAAGATATGGATTCTGAATCAAGTTCAGAATGACAATTTATCACCCAATTGGTGAATTCAATGTTAACCAGGAAAGCGAGAGCTTCCCATATAACCTGCGAGCCGTAAGTGATACGAAAATATCCCATCGCGGATTTAGGGTAGTATATGGTTTTAACCGGTTTTAAATAACACCATGCTTTAGCATGGTGCTGAATATACAAACATGATGCCTTGTTCCAATTTCACTTGATTTCTGAAAAGCACCATGCTAAAGCATAATACTATCTCAGAAATTCTTTTTCGTTAATTTGTATCAGTCATAACTTGCTTTGAAAGCTCCTCTTAATGTATTCTACACTTTCACAGGTTATCAATTACAGGAAGGTTTCGATGCGCATATTACTTACAAACGATGATGGCATTTTCGGCCAGGGACTTATTGCCCTTGCCGAAGCGATTGCACCTTTTGGCGACGTTCAGGTTGTCGCGCCTGAAAGGAGCCGCAGCGCGATTGGACACGCTATCACTCTTCACAAACCGCTCAGGATGGACATGCATTATCATTCATCATATACTGTGCAGGCATACGCCACAAACGGCACTCCCGCTGATTCTGTCATGCTCGGATATTATGAACTGTTCGAGGAGAATATCGACCTTGTTATCAGCGGAATAAACGATGGCCCAAATCTCGGCGAGGATGTTACCTATTCAGGCACTGTATCAGCAGCGATGGAGGCATCAATTATTGGGATACCGTCAATCGCAGTGTCGATGGGTGATTTCAAATGCGAGAATTTCGAAGGGGCGGCTGAGTTCACAGCAATCCTTGCTAAATTCATGCTGAAAAATGAGATTCCGAAAAACACGCTTCTGAACGTAAATTATCCAGACCTGCCGCTTGATAAAATAAAGAAAGTTCGTATGACTCGCCTGGGGCACAGGTGGTATATCGATATTGTCAACAAGAGGATTGACCCGAGGGGTTCTGAGTATTACTGGATTTGCGGTGAGAAGCAGTATTCCAAGAACGAGGTCGGCACTGACTGCCGTTCGATTGAGGATAATGAAATCTCAATCACGCCGCTTACGATGGACATGTCGCACACTGACGAGATTGCAAAGTGGTCTGACTGGGGCGACAAGCTTTTGAATCTTTGTGGTGAATAATCGTAACCATGTCAGCACCCACAAATCACAAAAAGACGTGATGTGTGGGCGGCACCCGACATTGATTTAAACAATAAAAACAAATAACCGAGCCTCGAACGTTAGTGAGAGATATTGCGGCTATACCCATTATAAAATACCTCTCACTAATGTTCGAGGTTCGGTTATAATTTCGAGGCTCGGTTATAATTTGGATATTCGGTTAAGAAAATATCTGGAGACACAAATATTTTGAACGCTGACAAAAGAATAATCGAAATACTTGATGAATCAATCCATCTGAAAAAACGTGTTAAGGATGAATGTCTCGATCAAATAATACGCGGATTCGAGATGATATCCGACACACTTTCAAAGGGCGGAAAACTGCTAATTTTCGGAAACGGCGGCTCCGCGGCGGACAGCCAGCATTTCGCGTGTGAGATAGTCGGACGGTGTGTTATCGATTCACCCGCGCAGCCGGCAATCGCACTTAACGCCGATTCCGCGTTTCTAACTGCAGGCGCCAATGATTTCGGATTCGAGAATGTTTTTTCACGCCAAATTGAGGCGTTCGGAAAAGAAAATGATCTCGCAATCGGAATATCCACCAGCGGGAAAAGTCCAAATGTGCTGAAGGCGTTTGAAACCGCGAAGCAAATGGGAATAGCCACGATTGGACTTCTCGGCTCAGGTGGCGGTGAAGCATCCGGCAAAGTTGGCCTGGCAGTGATAGTGCCATCTGATGTAACTCCGCGGATACAGGAAATGCATATCACGATAATTCATATCTGGTGCCAGCTTCTTGAGGAAAGCAATTTCTGAATAATGGAAATTCAATAAATGTCTGCAACTTATCCATGTAAATCCAGTCTTTTATATGACGTATGTCATTCTCATATAGAAATTTCTGGTAGCCCGGGTTCTCATTAACCGGGAAAGATGCGGGCAGATTCACGAATTTCCCCGGTGAAGGGACCCCGGGTTACGTGATTTATAGTATTTGTAATTGTCGTAACAAAAACATATAGATAAAGACTGATTGACTTTGATAAATAAATCTGGATAATTAGTTTCCCACGTAACCCTGAGCAAAGAGGGCATTAAAATGATGATAAATATTTACTGGATATGCATGCTTCTTGGATTCATCTGGCTTGTGATACAGTTACTTCTTGCCGATTTCGGATCCGATTTCGGCGATATCGATCTCGACCCAGGCGCGCTGGATGTTGATATCGACGGCGGCCACATTGATTCAGCTGAAGTGCTGGGTACCGGTGAGATACATCTTAGCCCTGTCAGCCCGATGGTAATTTCCGGATTCATTACAATTTTCGGCGCGACCGGAATTATCACAAAACACGTCGCAAGTGGAATACCATCGATTTTTACCGCTCTCATCGCAATCGGCATTGGATTTCTCGGAGCAGCATTTCTGTGGATTACTCTCTCGGCAATTATCAAAACCGTATCCGGTTCAAGCGAGGCAAAGGTTGCCGATCTCATTGGCCATGAGGCTGAGGTAATCACGCCGATCAGAGTCGGCTCGGTTGGCGAAATAGCATACATTTACAACGGATCACGTTACAACGCTCCGGCGAGATGCATTGACAAGTCGGATGTCGAACGAAACCATCTGGTTAAAATTGTCAGAATTGTCGGAACGACATATTTTGTAACGGCACTCACAGAAGAGAAACTGCACGGGGAAAAACCGGAAGAGTAATATCAACCATACTGATTTACTAAATCATTCAATAGATTCATGAATAAAATCAACTACACACAAATAGTCATGGAGGTTCACAAAGAATCATGTTAATAGCAGCTATTATACCAATACTAATCGGGCAGGCAACACCTGACGTTCAAGTCGTTCTGCCAGTATTAATCACAGTTGTTTCCATAGTGATTATCTTTTTTGTTTTTATCGCCAGGATTGTAAAATGCGGGCCAAACGAGGTGCTGGTTGTATCCGGCGGATTCGGCCGCCGTAAGATAACCGATGCAACAGGGCTGGAATCAAAAAGAGGATTCCGCATTGTAAAAGGCGGCGCGACATTCTTCTTCCCGTTCATACAAAAAATCGACCGCCTGTCGCTCGAAATAATGACACTGGATGTTCGTACTCCTGAGGTTTACACAATCAAGGGTGTTCCGGTGCTTGTTGACGGCATCGCGCAGATTAAAATCAAGGGCGATGATGTCAGCATCAATACTGCCGCTGAGCAGTTTCTATCCATGTCAATTCAACAGATTGCGAAAATCGCGCTTCAGACAGTCGAGGGACATCTGAGGGCAATTCTTGGCACTCTGACAGTTGAGGAAATCTACTCGCAAAGGGATCTTTTCGCAACCAAGGTACAGGAAATCGCCGCTGAGGACCTTGCCAATATGGGCATGACGATTGTCTCGTTTACGATTCGAGATATTCGCGACAACGAAGGCTATCTTGACGCATTGGGCAAGCCTCGAACAGCGCAGGTTAAACGAGATGCAATCATCGGGCAGGCTGAAGCTGACAGGGATTCTGTTATCCGAAGCGCTGAGGCTAAGAAAGAGGGAGAAACCGCTCGATTCGGCGCGGAAACAAATATCGCAGAGGCTGAACGAGATTACCAAATGAGAGTCGCTGAATATACCGCCGATGTCAACCAGAAAAAAGCGGTTGCAGATTTGGCGTACGACCTGCAGAAATTCGAAACCGCACAGGCTGTAAAAGAGCAGGAAATCCAGGTTCAGGTTATTGAGAAGGAAAAGCAGATTGACGTGCAGGAAAAGGAAATCATGCGCAAGCAGAAGGAACTTTCCGCGACAATTGAGAAACCCGCTGAGGCGGAGAAATATAAAATCAACACACTTGCCGATGCCGAGCGATACCAGTTGAAAATCACCGCCGAGGGCGCCGCCGATTCGACAAAACTTCGCGGATTCGCCGAGGCGGATGTTGTCCGGGCGCAGGGTGAGGGCGAGGGTGACGCTCGCAAGGCTGTCGGTCTTGCAGATGCGGATGTCATCCAGGCGCAGGGATTCGCGACTGCGGAAGCCATGCAGAAAAAAGCGGACGCGTGGCGCAACTACAACGAGGCCGCTGTTATCCAGATGTTCATCGACAAACTTCCCGAAATCGCAAAGGCTGTAAGTGAACCGTTGGCGAAAACAGACAGGATTGTAATTATCAATTCCGGCGGTGAAGGCGGAGGCGCAAGCAAGGTAACAAAAGATGTTACGGATATAATCGCGCAGCTTCCTCCGGTGCTTGAATCGCTGACAGGAATGGACCTTGAGCAGCTTTTGAAAAAACTGCCTGCACTCAAGGGCGGATTTAAGAAGGATGATCCGGTTGAGTAGGTTATAAATCTTTTCCCCTGGGAGCGCTGGACTCTGACCGGCGCAGGAGCGCTAAATCGCTCCCGTCAAAAGGCGTGGACGCCTTCTCGTGCCGGCCTGAGTCCAGCGCTCCCAGCAACACAGGATTAACTCCTGTGTTTTTTTAATGCTTTCTACTGGCGTGTGACCAGGTGGACATCTTCTCGCCCATGAGGAATCGGAAGAATCCGATTAATGCCGCCAAATTGATAAGGCAGAAGTAGTAAATTATATTAAACAATTTGAATTTGATTTTCCTCTTGTTGAGAAAGAAGCCGATAATCGCGCTTAAGTAGAAGAAGATCTGTATGAGAAAACAGAATCTGTATGTCGGACCTGCCCAGCAAAGCGCAAAGTTTCCGAAAAACAGCACTATTAAAAACGGCGCGACAAGCCATCTGAAAACTTTGCGACACAACAGGTGAAAAACGAAAAAGGGATGCTTCGATATACTGATGAATTTTCTTAGATATCGCACAAACCAGAATCCCCTGATTGTTGTGCGGACTCGTCCCCTGAAATCCTCGCGCATGTTCTTCGCAGTTTCCTCTGTAACAACCGCGCCATCCTCATAGACAACCCTGAATCCGCTGTTGACAATGCAGGTTGGAAGCACGTTGTCGAGGTTTAATTCACCTGTGATATTTTCAGGATAGAGTTCACGCCTGACGGCTATCATCGCGCCGGTGATAAACACATTCGAATGAATCGCACTTTCCATGCGCTTTAGCCATGTTTCATAACGCCAGTATAATCCCACTCCTCGTTCAACAGTGGTTTCGCGAATGTTCAGGAAAATATGCTCACCGTTAACCGCTCCGACTCTCTCATCGGAGAAATTACTCATAAGCGCTTTCAGAGATTCTTTGTTGTACATACAGTTGGCATCGGACAGAACGAGTATTTCACCTGTTGCAGTGGGTATGGCATCGTTGAGTCCCGGGATTTTCCCGCCGCGTTCCTCCATGCGATGCAGACGCACTCCCCTGTCGGAAAACGATTTTACTATTTCATCAGTGCGATCAGAGCAGGCATCGGAAACAACGATTACTTCGAGTTTGTCCTTTGGGTAATCAAGCGAAAGAACATTTTCGAGTTTCTCAGCGATTACTGATTCCTCGTTGTAGGCGCTGATTAAAAAAGATATGGATAGCTCGCAGTGGTTTTTTTGAACAGGCTTTTTCAGAAAGGAATGAAGTACCCAGAGGATAAAAGGATAGAAGAAATAGATATAGAGTATCCAGATTAGGCAAAACCAGCTGACTATTTCAACCCAAACGGGAACGTCCATTAACCTGCGTCTCCCTTGAGATAATCCGCGATTTCCCGGCCATCGTTCAAAGCTTTTTCCATGTTTGAATATTCCCAGTTGCCATACCGCCCGATTGAATGGATGTCGTGTTCCGTCAGGTACGCCTTGATTTTACTGATTGAGCTTACACGCTCATTTGTATAAATAGAGTACGCGCACGGTATGGACAATCTCTGTATGAATTTCGGTTCCTCATCAGACTCCATAAGATGAACTTTTTTCAAATCCCGAATCACGTCTTCCTCGATTTTAGGAAAGTCGATTTTACGGTCGTTCCCATGGCTGACCTCTACACTAAACGCGCCTTTGCCCTCTGGAACCATGCTTTCGCTCATAGTGTGGGGAAGCATCACGCGATAGAAAATATATTCCGGTTCAGGATAGTAAATCCAGTGCCTGTTCATATCGACAGGCCTGTCAACAGCAACATTCACGCACTCGACTGAATTGTGGATTAGTTTATCGCAAGCGGACAATACGGTATCGGGAACGCCAGTTATCATCTCAGGCATGTATTTAAGCGGAAGTGTGGAAATTAGAACATCATAGTGAACCGTTTCGTTGATGTTTTTTAAGTGAACAAGCTTTTTCACCGGATCGATTTTAACAGCTTCATGCTTGAATTTAATCGGCGCGATTCTTTTTGATAAAGTATCCGGGATTACCTTGATTCCGCCCGTTTGCGGATATCTGAAAGTCGCGTTATAACCAAAAAGGCGTTTCTGTCCCGGCAGCGCGCCATCGATAATATCCTCAATCTCAGGCTGTGGCACCACACTCTCCACCCATTCCGTACTCATCTTTTTCGGATGCACAGTCCAGAGCTTTTCGTTGAACGGAAACATGAAATGCTTTGCTATTCCGGCACCGAAAGTATTTTCAATCCACTGCGCGAAATTCCGATTTTTCCCGGCTTTTTTTTCGGAGTATTTTGCGTCGATAAAAGCAAGGATACACTCCTCGACAACATCCAGCGGCAAGCCGTATAGGTTTGCCTGAAACGGGTACTGTGTGAAAACATCTTTGGAGTAAATCCATGTGCTTCTGACATGATCCTTCGTGTTGCCGTTGAGAAGATTGTCGCACAGTTCGCGTATATCGGGATTATTGTGATAGAGCACATGAACACAGTAATCAAGGATGAAATCATCGGTTTCTTCGGAGTATGCCAATCCGCCAACACGATCGGTTTTCTCAAAAACCATGCAGTCTCCACCAAGATGGTATGCTGTGCTTAATCCAGCCAGACCTGCGCCAAGTATTGCATATTTTATTTCGAGCATTTTCTCGATCCTTTCATGAATCGTGAGGTTTTAGCTTGACCAGTCTAATCATGACTGTAGGTCTGCGCAAGTATAAATAAAGCGCGACATATTAATATCAGGCAAAAAGCACTGCGAGATTACCTTGCCGGCGGCACTTGCGGATGATACAAAGAGCGAAGCCGGGATATTCGCGGTACCCCGGCTTGCAAGAACTTCCATATACCTAAGTCCCAAGTACAGTCCCATTAATGCTTTCCTTTGTGTTGAGATTTCACTCTGCTTTAAATCATTCATGCGCATTTATTAAGTCTGATATGTTCATTTCAATTTTACTCAAATCTCTTTTGAAAAACTCAAATCTGATTTAATAGTAATCAGTCTGATTAAATTGTATTAGTTTTAATTAAATAGTAACTTGGGTCAAAAAATCCCGTTCCCCCTAAATATCTGTTTTATTCATCGGAATAAGTTTTAAGAAACTTTAGAACATTTATAAACATTTTCAGATTAATTGCTTTGCATTGGATTTCATTGTCATGCTTTAAGGTCTGCATGGATGTGATAGAGGAATAGCGAAGGGTTTAAGAAGATGTCGGGGAAGGCAATTATTTCTTTGTTTTCCCCTGGGAGCGCTGGTTTCTAACCGGCACCTGAACAGACTAACTAAAATGCAAAAACGGGAATCTTACAAACATGGTTGATTAATTCAACGCTTATTTTTGGGTATGTCGTTTGTTAGAAAAGCTTAATTGATTTCAATTAACCTGACACAGTTGCCGGTTAGAAACCAGCGCTCCCAGGGGAAAAACATTTTTAGTTTATAAAATGTAACCCGGTGTCTTTTCACCGCGGTGTCTTTTCACCGCGGTGTCTTTTCACCGCGGTGTCTTTTCACCGCGGGATTTGCGTAAATTGTCCCAAACAGGCATGAATACAACCAATTGAGTATATTTACAACGCAACGAGAGATTCCTCCGCTTCGCTGCGGAATGACAAACTTTGGTAATAATTGGTCTTTCCCGACAGGCTCGTTATTAAGGGGTAAGTGCGACAATAGATGAACTTAAATATGTATCGGAACCCCTCTGCTACCCAACAAAAAAGGGCTGGAGAAAAACTCCAGCCCGAAAACTCATTTCATGAAAAACGTCTTGGCTACCTGATAAGCTGAAGCACATTCTGGCTTAAAGCGTTCGCCTGCGCAAGTACTGACATACCCGCCTGCAGGAGAATCTGATCGCGCGTGAATTTGATCGTCTGATCTGCGACGTTCAAGTCACGAATGCCGCTTTCCGCAGATGCCAGGTTTTGTCGCGAAATATCAAGGTTCCGCATCGTGCTTTCGAGACGATTCTGAACAGAACCGAGATTCGCCCTTAGTGAGCTGACCTTGTCGATTGCGCTGTCAACAGTTGTTATTGCCTGCTGTGCGGAGTCAGTATTGACCATCAACAGTCCCTTGACTCCCATAGCATCGCTGTTCATCTCACCAATCGCAACCTTCAAAGACTGTCCCTGGTTTGCTCCGATCTGGAATTCAAGAGCGTTCGGAACAATGTGAATGAAACTCAAGCCTGTGAAGTCAGCTGAAATTGACACTGCTGGTGCCAGGTGCGGATCAACGTTGTACGGTGCCGGAATGTCATCCGAGGTCCCGTCACCATCAATCTTGTATCCCTGTGTGGTGTCGATTCGAATCTCAACACCGGGGAGAACACCATTCAGTATGCCAGTTGTTGTCTCAACCTGTTCAACAAGCACACCGGTATGAATATTCACGATGCTGACATTGTATTTCGCGGTGCTGCCTTCCTGAATCTCGTTAAGGCTCAGAGCGTTCAGCAGGCTCTCATCACCTGTGAATACAAGGTCCATGCCCGGAACCGGGCTCGTGATTGACATAGTTCCACGTGCCGCGCCAGTAAGGTTGAAATGAACCAGATCCGGATACATCCCGCCGACCAGCGTACTCTCAAGGTTGAGGTCCGAGTTGGAGTTCGGGTTCGCAATTGCCAGCGAAATCTTATGGGTCATATCCTCAATTGTATCCGACGCATTGAGATAAACAGTTGCAGTGTCTCCGGTTCCTGGAACCGCCAAGCCAAGTTCAACTGTATTTCGTCCGAGGAAAACACCCTCGTCCTGGAATCGACTGACTGACTGCAGCTGTGTTGAATTCTGTGCCTGAAGGACATTGTTTGTCGAGACATGCATTACTGCGGTCTCGCCAATCACCAGAGTGGCATCAAATGCCAGCTGGAGGCCCTGGAATGAATCAAGGTTAAGAGTATTTGCAGTTCCAGCGCCATTAACACTGATAGTATTCGAAATACTACCGGTTGTCAGGTTCGTAACTTTATATGTCTCGTTTGTAACCGCTTCCATCTGAAAGACATAGTCACCCGCGACAGCTGAAACCTGTGTGATGGTTCCATACTCTGCCAGCTCGTTCTGGCCTCTCATATCGAAGGAAAGTTCATCGACTGTTCCCGCGGTAATGGTGCTGTCGAACCTGATGTTCAACGTACCGGTTGCAGTCGTGCCAATCGAGTTGATTCCTGATGTTACTGAATCAAGAACTCTGGTTCCGTTCGCGGTCAATGCTACAGATGCGCCCTGCAAGAAAGCGTCACCAAACGCGGTTGCCACGCCAGCATTACTAAATGCTGTAATATTCAGGTCCAATGCGCTCAAACTGTTATCAACATCCTCAAATGCAATGTCTGTAAGTACTACGCTGGTCGCTGCAGCAGTACTAACCTGCAACTTGCCAGTAGCATCGATAGTAACAGCACCACCTGCAGCACCTAAAGCTAACGCAGTTGAAACAAACGCTGCAAGATCATCAAGTGCCAATGCGGCTGTAATCAGTATTGTCTGGTCAACTGCAGTACCGGTTGTGTCATAACCGGTAATTCGCAGCCTGTCTGTTCCCTCAGTGATTCCCTTCGCACCGAATGTGTCAACCAAGTTGATTGCACCTGTCGCGACTGAAACACCAAGAATTGACACTGTCGCACTTCCGCCTGAAACCATCAGGCGACCGTATGCATCCTGAGACTGAACTTCAATCTCCTGGATACCGGCATTCGATGTTCCACCGTCGATTACGACGTTGTTCAAATAGGTTACAAGACCGTTGATGTCGCCAACACGATCTTCACCCGCAATGGTATTGAACTGATCGCTCTTGAGAACGCCAAGAGTTGGTGCTTCAAGAAGAGTTGATCTCAACTGGAAGTTACCGCCCTTGCCAACATCACCATTTACAAAAACATTAACTCTGGTCGGATCGTCAACGCTGATAAGCGCTGCGGCTGTTCCATTTAGAATCTTCTTGGTGTTGAACTCTGTTGAATCAGCGATTCTGTCAATCTCACTGATAAGCTGATCGACCTCTTTTTGAACTTCAAGCCTGTCGCTTGAGGTTAAAATACCGTTTGCCGATTGTACGGCAAGTTCTCTGACTCGCTGAAGAATTGAGTTTGTCTCATTAAGCGCTCCTTCAGCAGTCTGGATGAAGCTAATTCCCTCGCTTGCGTTCTGGCTGGCTCGCGCCAGTCCTCGCACCTGTCCCCGAAGGCGTTCTGATATAGTCAATCCAGCGGCGTCATCTGATGCCCGGTTGATTCTCAAACCGCTTGACAGGCGCTCAACTGAAGTTCCAATGTCAGATGATACCTGTTTAAGGGATCGTAATGCATTAAACGCAACAATGTTCTGGTTAATCTGGAGTACTCCCATTACTTTCCTCCGTGAAAGAAAACAGGGTTAACGCCACTAAAGGCGATTACTATAAATATACACGAAGCTTCCTTGCTTCCTGTTTTGTTCTTCCCTCTTTTATACTTGAGAAGAACGTTTTATATGAATTCTGACATGTGCAGTCAGTTGAATTATTTCTTATATGAAAGTTGGCAAATCGATTATCTGCTGTGTCGTTGTGTTCTTCAGAAGACACCCGAGATTCATAACGTCCGACTACCTTATCTCTTTTTCCCTTTAAATGCATACTCTTCAGGCCTTTCTCCCTTTTAGCCAATCGCTCCTTTTTGATTAACTTAATCTCCATTATGTTCTATCAACCTTTTTGTTAATACCTCTTAATTGTTTCTATGTCAACTATATTATCCTGACTATGATGTGATTTGTTCCAATTATTTATTTTTATTGTAAATTTATTTATTTCTATTGTATCTGCATTACCCGCTTATTGTTTTATTTATATTAATTGTGTTTGTGTTTGTTTAATTGTTACTAATATTTATTAATACTTTTAGCCTTTCGCACAATATACAATCACGTTTTTTCTGCTATAATTTCCTGATTGCCGGATACTTTTAAGAATTGGTGATTCAATGGTTTCGCTTAAATATATTTCACATGCCGTTGCCCTGACGATGATTATTCCCATGCTTCTCATGGCATCATCCCGGGCGGATAGTGACACTTCATCCCTGTCGAGAAACGAAATCAACCTGGATAAAATCCTGA
This sequence comes from bacterium, assembly GCA_021157815.1. GTDB lineage: Bacteria > JAJVIF01 > JAJVIF01 > JAGGVT01 > JAGGVT01 > JAGGVT01. Next base: position 11,613 of record JAGGVT010000055.1, read on the forward strand.
AAATTAACGAACATCCCGACAAGCCGTTTAGCTTCGTTGTCCTGGGCGACAGCAGAAGCAATCCGGACATATTTGCTAGGATTGCCGATTTGATTAACTCTCTTGAACCTGATTTCGTACTACACCTTGGCGATATCGCTATCAATGGGCTAACCTCTGAATTCGACGAGGTTATGCCGATTTTCGACAAGGTTAAATCGCCGCTTATCGCTGTTATCGGCAATCATGACCTTTCTGATGGCAGGAACATAAAAAGCAATTTCTACAAATACTTTGGGCAATGTGAACTGACTTTTGATGTCCATAACATTCGATTCATTCTTGCTGACAATTCGCTGGGATACCTTAAAAAGAGCCAGTGTAAAAGGATTAGAAAGGACCTTGACACTGGCGGGACAAGAATGTTATTCATGCACGCCCCACCGGACGGCCCCTATCCGAAACACAATTTCGAGGGCGGCGCCAGGGAACTTGTGGATACTATTACAGATACAGGCTGCGAGTATGCTTTCTTCTCACATATCCATGGATACGATCACAGGATGATTGGCAAAAACTGCCATGCGTATATTACCGGTGGCGGCGGCGCTGAATTAAACGGATATGGAATCGCGGCGGAAATACATCATGTACTTCTTGTTACTGTAAGCGGCAATAATATTAATGTAAGAATGATTCCACTTTCAAAAGAATAAAAACATAATAAATAAGATTTATTTGTATTAAGACACATTTAATGGAATTAACATCGATTTGAATTTATTAACAATGATTTATTGCAATAAAAACCCCGGCGAAGGGACGCCGGGTTACAAATTATCCACGG
>JAGGVT010000118.1 GCA_021157815.1 bacterium
AAGATTGTAGCCCGGCTTCTCATTAGCCGTGAAAATATGGGTAATATCCACGCATTACCCCGGTTAATGAGAAACCGGGCTACCATTTATTTCCTTTTTTCAGAGGTCTTATTTTACTTATCTGTTTTCATTCGAGCGGCTTTCCTCAGTGAATCAATCGCTTTGCGATAATTGCGCTTTATCCTCTTAAAAACATCCTTATGCAGATAGCGTGGAGCGTAATTCAGAATCCAGAAATCGGTGAGGAATCGCTCGATGGCATCACGCGATTCAGGATACTCATGCCTTGCTGTCATAAGTATTTCCGTTGGTGTCGCGCCAATCGCTATCCTGTTGCCTTTCTGGCGAAGTGTTTCCGTAAGCTGCGAGTAATACACCCGTGATTTCCGCTTGAAAATCTCGGAATTATCAGGCGGATTACGGACAATCAGAACTACAATCATAATCGAGGCAATCAGCACGACAACGATAATGAAGTTAAAAATCAATTCCAAAGCAAACCATGTGCTTAACGAATCCAGCAACCGTCCTGAATTGAAATTATAAAGCGAAAAGGATTTTTTTATAAACGGCCTTATTCGGTTGGTGTAGAACTGGCGTGGACTGTAAACATAAAGTTCGTTAATTAAACTGCTCGACACAGCGACCATTTCACTGGCTCTATCTTTTGTGTCATTCCATAGGGTATTCGGAGTCGGGTCAAATTCAATCCAGCCAATTTCGGGAAAATAAACCTCGACCCATGCATGGGCGTTCTTTTCACGGATAATATAGCTATTGCTGTTAAACGCGTACGTTCCCGGAGAATACCCGGTCGCTATCCTGCATGGGACATCAAGCGACCTGAGCATTACCGCCATCGCTGACGAGAATATCTCACAGTGTCCTTTCTTGGGATTAACCTCAAGGATAAAATAAGAGATAACATCATATTCAGGCGGACAAAATGGCGGGCTTGTTGAATACCTGCCAACCGATTTTAAATATTTCTGAATGGCAATTGCTTTTTCATAATCGGTCGTAGCGTTTGCTTTACGGGCGATCTCCCATGCAGTATCCCTGATTGTTCTACCGTTTATCGGCTTCTCAATCGATTCAGGCAGTTGTGTGTACCGTTCAAGAAAATGTCCGCTGGATCGCTCGCGAAGGTATGTTGCTTCCATGCCGGATTGCATATATGAACTCGCTGTGAAATAATAGGCAAGAATACCGTGCGTGATAGGTTGACCCTTGTCATTTTTCAGTTTTATTTCTGATGATGCATTCGTCCACAGGTCATCAATTCCTATCTTAAGCGATGTTGTTTCCCAAGGGAGAAACAAAAATGAGGATGGGTTATAACCCTTTACAAACGTAACTCTGCCATTATATTCAACCTTGTTAGCCTTCAACTCATCGATATATACCTCTCGCGCTTCCTGCAGTTCAAACACGCCTTCGCCTGTATTGCCCATTAACACCGGATCATGTTTCAGATGGAGTTCCCAGTCCTTGTTCAGTTCACCCGTTCTCTTCCATTCACCGCCGGCATATTCATCCCAAACCATGGCTCGCATGTAACGCGGATAATCCATCTGAACTTCCATCACAACATCATTCGCGTTATCACCCTCACGGATAGTTTTTCCGTGTGTTATTTTGAAATTGTTTTCATCGAACCCAACATAGGTTTCCGTCTTCTCGTTCAGGTTGGAGATTTGAGCCAGGTCCTCAGGATTTTGCCGTTTTTCCAGATCGTCAATCCTCTTGCCAAAAAGATTTCTATAAAGCGTTGTGTATCTTCTGTTTATTCTCTGCTGATGAGGAATAATCAGATAAACCGTAGTGGAAATTAAAAGCGCGATTACACCATAGAGAAGCAACATCCCTATCTCACGCCGGGGTTTAAGGTTCTTCTTTATCTTTTCAAGTTCGAAATATCCCAGACGGCTTTCATCTATCTCTCTTGCTTTTGTCAGAAGATACAGGCATACGATAATCACAAAAAAGTAAACCTGAAGCGAGATGATATAGTTTGATTCATAACTTGGGATTGAGCACAACAGGATTATTGTCATCGACACAACAAGCGGCACGAAAAAATCATCGCGATTGAACAGTATGTAACTTCTCAACACAAGAAGCACAGCGAGAAGTTGCCCGAGAATCGTTCCAAAATACTCCGGCTTGTCCAGCATTTGCCTGAAATATATCGCGAAAAATACCAGCGCAAGCAGGTTTATCAGGATATCCATATACGACCTGAAACGGATATGGGCGTATATGCTGATAAGATATCCCGCGGCGAGAAATGTCCACAGGATATAGCGTATGTTATTCTCGCCAAAAACCAGGTAGTAGGTGTTAATTGTCAGAAAGGAGAGAAGGAAAAACGCGATATAAAGCGCCGCGGATGGTTTCCGGCGTGTTGGGTCGGGTTTTCTGTAGAGAATCAAAGACACTTGCAATAATAATTATACAGCATTAATAACGTTGATTGTCATTCCAAATCAGTTAATGAATTATCATTCCAAACAAGCCCATAGGTTGTCATTCTGAACTTGATTCAGAATCCATTTCCTTTCGGCAATATATGGATTCCGGGTCAAGCCCGGAATGACATGAGACAATTTCATAATTCCATTACCAGAAGTATGTCATTCCGACATTCTACACTTTTCGACTCCGCTCAGTGTTTTCGAAAAGCGAAGGGTCGGTTCTTTAGTCTGTCCTCAGAAATCCCTTTCAGCTATTCATCACGATTGATTTTACCATCTAACACACTGAACATCGCGATATCGTTCATACCCTCAAGCCATTTTTTCGATAAATCCCTGTCAACCGCGGTAATCATCAGCTGGCAGTCCTTTGGAAGCGCCTTGAGAACTTTCCTGCGGCGTGTCTGGTCAAGTTCGGAAAATATATCATCCAGAAGAATTACGGGATTCAAATTCCATCTTTGTCTGAGTATGTGATATTTCGCGATTATCAGCGCGACAACGGAAAGCCGCGTTTCTCCTCTGGATGAAAATTTGCGTATATCCTCATCGCTGAACGTCGATGTGAAATCATCGCGGTGAGGTCCCAACATCGTGCGCTTGATTGCCATATCGCGCGGACGGCTTTTCCCATACGCCTCTTTCAATTGTTCAACCGGATTTTCCGCCCGAACAAAACTTTCAAGCGACGGTTTATACTCAAGGGCAATTGAAATCTCGTCCCCGAATTCATCCTGCGATAACCGCTCAAGAATATTTTGCAATTCCTCCGTTGCTTTCGCTCGCCGGGATGTCATCTCAATGCCAAGATTGCTTAGTATTTCCTCGTACGGCTCGAAACTCATCCCATCTGTAACGCGTGATTTAAGCATCGCGTTTCGAGCGGCGTACGCCTCCTTGTAGCTTTTTAAAACGCGCATGTATGCCGGCTCAGTGAGAAGAATAATCTCATCGAGAAACCTGCGTCGGTTAAACGGCTCACCGGTGAGTATTTTGAAATCCTCGGGAAAGAAAGTAAGCGCCCAGACTCCTTTGTCGTGTCCCGGCAGTTTTTTACGCGCCTGGCCATCCACAATCAGGCGTTTCTGATTCCCCCTCTCGATAACGCACTCGACACGGTTATGAACATCTTCGACATTTAACTCAATCTCCCATTTCGCGAAATCGCCGTCATGCGGAACAACCTCATGGATACGGCTTGCGCGCGGAGTCCGCCCGTTCACAATCAACGCGGCAGACTCAAGCAGATTGGTCTTCCCATGCCCATTTTCGCCATAAAACAGGTTGACTCCCGGTGAGAGTTCCAACCGGAAATCATGAAGGTTACGAAATCGTGTGATGTTGATGTGATTAATTCGCATGAGTTTATCCTTAAACCACGCGCATTATACACCAGAGGAAAGCAGTAGGGGCGTTTGTGTATTGCTTTTCTCCGCCGGGAGATTCGGCACCCTTGCCGGATAAAGCCGGGAGATACAGTGAGGTTGCCGTAAAAAAATTGCATAACAATCTTCAAACTCTTGACTTTTCGGGGGGGGTGTAACATAAATAATATGTGAAGCAAAAAACGTAATAGAGGAGTCAAATGATGAAATTTAAGATTTTAGCTTTTCTAATGGTCTTTTTAGTCATTACATCTGTAGCTCAAACGAACACTGCACAAGCACATCGATGTAAACCAGATTCAACGGATTTTATATTTGAAGAGAAAGGTCCATTTCCCAAGGATAACTGCCTTACTATTGTTGATAATAGAATAGTTATAGTTGACTGTGAATATGAAATTTATCAAATAACCTGTGTAGGTGTATGGTGCGATTTATGGGATAATTCAATGTATGTTGAAAGTGATTGCACCATTGATGATCAACCACCTGGAAATGTACCTATCTGGCTGCCGGTGCCTTGTGGTTCGCCTGATCCGGTTTCGTATATGTGGCAAACTGTGGTTAATATTACTGGTGAAGAAGGATGTTCAGCCATATGTTGGTATTGCCTGCCGTGGGAAGTGCCAACCAAATCATTAGCTGAGGCTAGGTGTACTACTATAGAACCATGAAACATTTTCTATATTTCAATCGAATACTTTACTAAAATCTCAATCGGGAGAGAAAGAAATGAAGAAATCACTACAAATCAGCATTATAATTTTTCTTTTACTACTAATTGGTTGTTCCGACAGCTCAAATAAAGTAAATCCACCACCTGCTGATAATGATGGTTTATCAGCTGAACAACTCAAAGCTCTAACACGAGAAATGGCTGTACCTCGTGAAGACATTACAAGAACCCTTGATTTCCCAATTACAGAAAATAAGAGTAAATTAAGCGGGATACAGAATACGGGCGTTGCCAGTTTACGAATGTCATTGATTCTGTATTCTGAAATGCATGGACAATTCCCCCAGTCATTAAACGGCCTGATAAACAGCGGTTTTCCCATTTTCTACCCTAGGGATGTTAAAAGCGGTAATCCCCAAAGAATCGTCAGTAGTAAACCTCTGCTGAATGAACAGTCATTTGGCGCGTTGAAATATATCAGAACAGATTCAAATAATGTCCAGATTAAATATGTTGTTCATGATTCCGGTGAGGACATATGGAAACTGAAAACCCTTGATATTTCAAATACTCCTGTCCTCCCTGATTTCTTATCCGCTGAATCCGGCACATTTATCAGGGTTAACGGTGGGACAGTGGGTGTTGGTTCAATAGAGGATAACAACAAGCGTCTTCTCTATTCGCAATTTGGATTGTGGTCAACATATCTGCAGGATCATACTGGAAGGTATTACTCTTATCAGAAAGAGTTTCCGTCATCGTTTGATGATTTATTCGATGCCAGGCATCTTGTTATTAAGGAAAATCTTGAAACCTTTCAGGCGTTGCTGAAAAGTGCAAATGCTGATTTCAAGTGGGGTTTCGATTATAACGCGAATGTGAATTACACATGGCTTGCTATTGATGATGAAGTGTTAATTGATGAATGTATAGGATACACAGAAAACTTAACCCCAATAATAAATGACTGTGATCCTGAGGAAATCGATATGTCATCACCGCTTCTGACCACCGAAAGCCTGTTGGAATTGCAGATTCCCGATGATTACCTTATATCCATCAATGACATTTCGATTGGCGATTAACAAAATCACGTGTATTAAACAAAAAACCCGCCCTTCTCAAGGCGGGTCTTGTTGCGTTTTAGATTAATAATCTCCACTATTCTCCCTGCGCCTCGTTCTTCACCGTTATCTGCTTCTCACGAGCAATCGTGTCGCACTGGTCTGAATCGACCTCGAGTTCAAGGTTAATCAGCGTGTTCTCATCAACCGGATTCGCGAAGAATTCAATCAGCTCACTATCGTTTCTAAGGAAATAACCGGCGGATGGCGGTGCGCATGTCCATCTGAAAGTTAATCCCTGGATTGAATACGGCTGGACTGTAACAGAATAGAATCCTGACTGCATTTCATACAGATAGTCAGCGCCCTTGATATTCGAGACAGCGTATGGGCAGTCTGAATATGCAATAAGTGCATCGAGAGTTTTTGTCACGCCTTCAGTGCAAGTGTCGGATTTGACAATAACCTTTATTACGACATTGGTGTCGGACGTAACTTCCGCAGCCTCGAACTGTGTACTGTAGGCATTCGGAGTGCCGAACACGCCACCTGATTCAGGAATGCACAGCCAGGAATATGTGATTCCCGTATCGCCGCTTGCGTTGACTGTGTACTGCGCGAATCCACCGCTGTTAATAACATCCGAGCCGGAAATTTCGCTTACAATCAGTTCACCGGATTCACCGCACTGTCCAACTGAACCCTCAGCAACGTGTTCGCTGATATTTAGCAGTTCAATTGTGAACGGCAGCATTTCATCAGACATCATCTCGACAAGAACAGTCGCTTCCACTCGCAGGCCGCCGTACAAATCGTAAACCAAACAAGGCGAAACCAGTTCGCCTGTGCCGTCCATTTCGAATATCGACTCACAGCTAATTGATGGCCCCTCAATACCCGCGAACAGAACTCGCGCTTCAGGCCGTATGTATCCCCGGAAAGAAACTTCACTATCAGCGGTTCCCAGAATCGTTCCCGGACTGAAATTATGGCTCACATTAGAGATAGGCTTCCACTCGTTGTTTTCATATTTTGTTCCGACTTCAACACACAAATCGGTGTCAATGCCGGAAATAAGCCCATTTTCAACGCAGCCATCGAAATCAACGCCAGCGAAGAAATCGACCACGACTGTTCCCCATACCGGGCCAATCTGGAAAAGAACGGGGTCGGATGTATGAACGAGTTTCTCGGCGTTGACATCGAAATCGCCGGTTCCATAAACTTTCATGTCATAATCAAAATTTAAATCGCCGGTGGCTGTCGCCTTGAAGTATGTCAGTCCCTGGATAATATCATAGGTCATTTCGATGTTGACTGATGGATTGAAAACAACTTCGCCATCATGAATTTTGACTGTAACCTCATCATCCTGGTAGATGATAATGCCATCAAGGTCAACAACATATCCCGACGGTGGGGTGGGTTCACATCCCGGTGTTCTGAAATAGGTTTGATTCGTTCGTTCAGAATAATCAATCTGCGCGGACATCTGGGCAGAGCCAACCGCGTCATCAATGGACGCCTGTGATGTCGAGATAACCAATTGAGTTCCCGTGTCAACGATATCCGTGACTGTCCGCAAATAACCGCCATTAGCAGAACCTGAAAGGATGTCACCGATGTTGATATCAGGCGACGCGCCTGAATAGTCGAATGTGTAGGTATCGCCATCCACACCTGACAGGTTCATGGGCAGGTTATCAACATCTTTCAAATTCTCGGATGACTCATAATAATCATCGCCACCCTCGGTTGGCGGTGTGTCGCCCGGCAGATTTGGAGCAACGCCGGAACCACCGCTGCAATTCGCAACAACTGTCGCGATAATGACAAACAGAACAATCAAAAGCAAAGCAATTCTAATTTTTGAGGACATCGTACGACCCTCCGAAATATTGCATATAATATTAAAAGACAGTGAAACCCTTTCCCTGTCTATTAATGTCATGAAATACGGGTGAAAAGGTGTTAATACGATTTAAAGTATCCAGTATTTTAACTGGTGTGAGGGGGTGAAATAGCGTGACAGCATAAGGCGAATCAGAAGCCAGCTGGCGATTCCGCGGCTTCCTGCAATCATGAAAGTAACCATAATCTGGTATTTCACAGCGAGAGTCGGATCAACGCCACTGATTATCTGCCCGCTCATCAGTCCGGGAAGCACAACAATTCCCACGACCATCATAGTGTTGATAGATGGAAGAAGCCCGGCGCGGATTGCATCACGACGCACATGTTTCGATGCCTCATGCGCGGAGTATCCAAGCGCTAGAAGTGTTTCAATCTCAATCCGCCTGTGATTCAATTCAGCCTGCAAACGTTCACCTGAAAGCGCGACGCTGTTCATGCCGTTTCCCAGAATCATTCCGAACAGTGGAAGAAGATATTGCGGAGCCCACCATGGTTCAGCGCTGACCGTCAGCATTATTGCGAAAATCGTTGTGATAGTCGCGCCAACTCCAAGCGAAAGCCCGATTAGCAATTGAGACCCGTGGACTTTTTTATTCCTAAGGCGTCCCTGCGCGGTGCGTGATGCGATTATCAGCATCACAATCATAATAAGAAGAATTATCCAGAAGCTATCCAGTTTGAAAATATATTTCAGGAAATAACCCATCAGGGTCAGCTGCAGGACCGTCCTGACAACGCCGATTGCGAGGTCGCGTTCGAATTTTAAACTCTCCCAAACGCTGATGATTCCGATAATCAGAATCAGGACAAACGCCCAAAGGAGATCAAAATATGTCAGTTGCTGTATGTTTTCCATTTGTTGTAACCGTAGCCCGGGAATCCATTTCCCGGGGTTTGCGTAAATTAGCGCCATTTTCCCGGCAAATGGATTGCCGGGCTACATTCATCGTTTTCCAAAATACAAACCTAATCCTCACCCGCATCCTTGATGAATCTTTGCGCCTGTGGCGATTGAGGATTGCGAAAGAAATCCAGCGATTCCGCCGTTTCCACAATACGACCCTTATCGAGCATCACAACAGATCCGCCAATCCGTCGCGCGAGCCTGAATCGGTGAGTTACCATGATAACAGTATTATCGAATTTTTCATGAAAACCGCTGATTGTATCTATTATTCCCCGCGCGGCTGGAAGGTCGAGTGATGCCGCCGGTTCATCCAAAAGCAGGATTTTCGGGTTCAGCAAAAACGCCCGCGCGAGCGCAAGGCGATGTTTTTCGCCAACTGACATGCTTGTCGAATCCAGATGCAATGGCTTGCTGCCCAGTCCGACTGAGTTCAGGACATGATGCAATTCATCATCGGTTATTTCCTCATCGCGTTTCACAATTTTCAAATTGTCAGCGAGTGTACCCGGCACGATATATATCTCTTGAGGAACGAGAAGTATTTCACGTCGAAGATTGAGAACGTCATGTTCTTTCAGTGGTTTGTCTTTATAGAAAATCCGGCCATTATCAGGGTCAGCCATTCTGTTTAGAAGCCGCAGAAGAGTGGACTTGCCACATCCGGATGGCCCTATAACCGAAACTGAATCGCCCTCGCGGATTTTGAAATTAATTTTTCTCAATGCAGGTTCGCTGCTGGCATCGGAATTACTCGGATGAGTGTAATCGACGTCTTTCAGTTCAAGTATTATTTTCCCGGAAAGTTTGTGCATCCTTCGACTCACTTTGTTTGCCCTTCGACTCGCTTCGCTTAACAGTATCGTGGGTGGACTATTTGCCCTTCGACTCGCTTCGCTCGCTCAGGACGTGGGCTTCGCCCACGCCCACGATGCCTTTCTCTTTTCAATGAACGCCTCCATGCCCTCCTGTCCCTCCTCGCTCATACGCTGCCTACCGATAACCTCAGCAGTATGAACTCTCGCTTCCGTGAATGACATCAACGGGATTTTCTCAAGCAGATTTTTGGTTGTCGCCAGAGCTTCAGGACCGCACTCCATAAGTTTGTCGCACAGAATTTTCACCTCGTTATCGAGTTCAACATGCTCGACAATCCTGTGTACAAGCCCGATTGCAAGCGCCCGTTCAGCGTCTATGCTCTCAGCGGTCAGGCACAGCTCACGCGCGTTGGATTCGCCGATTTTTCGCACGATATACGGCATCGCGACCGCTGGTGAAACTCCAACACGGACATCAGTCGCGGCAAACACCGCGTTTATGGACGCAACAGCGAGATCGCACACGCAGACAAATCCAACTCCGCATCCCATAACCGCTCCGTTGACCGAGGCGATTGTTGGAATCGGCAGCGAATAGAGAGCGTACATCAGATCGCTCATTTCAAGCGATTCGCGAATGTTTTCCTCGTATGTCTGCTCCTTGATTTCCTGAAGCCAGTTGATATCCGCACCCGCGCAGAAACTCCTGCCCTCCCCTGTCAAAACAAGCACTCTCATTTCATCTGTTAATTCTTTTATCAGGCTGACCGCATCAAGCATGTCAGAAACCATGTCCGCATTGAAGGCGTTGTGAACATTCGGCCTGTCCATGACCATGTAACCAACACCATCGGCGTATTCCAATCGGATTGTTTCGAATTCCTGTATCTGGCGCAAAGCACATTCTCCTGAATATTGGAATTGAAAAGAATCAAAGCATTAGGCCTCTGAAAAAGAAAGAAATGGTATTAACTTTCGTAAGCTAAAAATGGATTCCGGGGCAAGCCCGGAATGACATTATCTTAACATTCCAGAATTTATCATTCCAGAATTTATCATTCCAGAATTTATCATTCCAGAATTTGTTATTCCAGAATTTGTTATTCCAGAATTTGTTATTCCAGAATTTGTCATTCCGGCGAAAGCCGGAATCCATCGTTTTCAGAAGCCTCAACATTATACAGAATACCTGCCTCGTCCTGCTAATGAAAAATAAACAATCATCAGGAAACCAAGGACAACTGAAAATCCTATTTTCAGGTAATCGACAATCTGCTGATTGCCATCCACCTTTATCGGTGTAATGAACCCCTCTATCAACGCGGCGATAATCAGCATGATAACAACGCCGTACATTATCCGAATCGCGCTTCTGCTGTGATATTTCAACGCATCGACACGCCTGAGGCTTCCGGGCATTATCAACGCGCCTGCGAGAATAAATCCCGCCGCGGCGCTGAATACAATCGCTGTCAGTTCGATTACTCCATGCGGCAGAATTCCAGCCATGAAATAAATGCCATATTCCACAGGGCGGGCGAGATACAAATACGCCACTCCGCCCAGCATAACACCATTTGTGATAAGCAGGTAAGCTGTACCGAGCCCGAATGTAATCCCGCTTGCGAAAGCGAAAGCTGAAATGCGAATATTGTTCACCATGATTAAGCTTGAAACTTCCGGCATTGATTCTTTTGAGATATTCCCGGATGCCAAAAGCGCGGGACCCGATTCCAATTTGCCAGCCATCTGTTCGATAACCTGGCTTATCATCGGAACAAATCGCCCCATCCAATCAGGGTCGGTGTTCATCCAGTGGTAGCCAAGAGTCGATGACAAAATAAAAACCAACGCTGAAAATAAAACAATTTTCGATTGGCTTCTTATCAGTGATGGAAAATCGGCTGAAATGAATCGGAGGAAATTTTCCCATGGGCGTGATTTATTGACATAAATCACGGAGTGTGTGTTTGCGACAAGCCGGTTTAAATAAAGAGTAACATCCCCGAACGGTTCAGCCGCGCGCGCCTTCGCGAGATCAGCCGCGGCCTGCCTGTAAAGCGTCCCCAGCCTTAGGAGTTCCTCCTCATTCAACGATTTCATTCCGTGCCTGCGAATTCGTCGCAGCAGGTTTTCTGTCTCTTCCCAAAATTGACGTCTCGACACTATGAATTCACGTTTTCCCACATCAACCATTCTAACAGATATTTTTCTAGTATAATAAGCCTTGATATGCCATTTGATGATGACCTGATTGAAGTTGTTACTCCTGAACGAGTTGAACTCAATTTCCCCATAGCGGGTTTGGGGTCGCGATTTGCTGCGGCATTTATCGATCTGATAATCATCATTCTTCTCAACGTCCTGTTATCTTTGCTTTGGTTGATATTTATCGCAGCTTTGCAGACCGAGGATTTTTACCCTTTGTCAATCGCAATCGGTTTCTGGATAACACTAAGATTCCTTGTGACATTCGGCTACTATATTTATCTGGAATATAAATGGAACGGGCAGACTCCCGGAAAGCGCATTATGCACATACGGGTAATGCGTTATGGCGGACTGCCGGTTGACCTTGCCTCATCAGCAATTAGAAATCTCATGCGGATTGTCGATATCCTCCTGTTTTCTTTTGCCATCGGATTTCTAATTCTCTTTCTTTCCAAACTCAGCCAGCGGCCGGGTGATTTCGCCGCCGGCACAATTGTCGTGCGCGACAGGAGTATCACACTGGCTGACCTTGACCATTATCTGAAATCCACATCCGGCAAACAGGCAAATAACAACGCCAAGCTCGATGCCAGATTCCAAAAGCTCAACGATGAGGATGCCAGAGTAATCGAAATGTTCATGAGCCGAAAGCATCAGTTACAATTATCCCAGAGGCGCGAGATGTCGGAGCAAATCGCAAATGGAATCAGGGAGAAACTTGGGATTAAAAAGGACGAATACGGCAGCGATGAAATTCTCATTCGCACTGCCAACAATGCGCTCAAATCAAGACAGGACAAATGGTAAATGGCTGAATTTCAAGTAACAGTTTCAACAGGTTCATATCCGGTTATTATCGAATCGGGATGCGTATCGCAAATTCCCGCACGGTTGAAACAGCTGGGCGGATATTCAAAAGTTCTGTTTATAACTGATGCAGAAGTCGAGCGTCTTTACTATAATGAAATCGAAAATCGCTTTCGAGATATTCCTCTGGATGCCGAAATATACACAATCCCGCCCGGCGAAAAATCAAAGAGCATACAAAACTACTCTCTCTTAATAAAGTATCTCGCTGAACGAAATTTCACTCGCAATGATTTAATCATCGCGTTTGGCGGCGGAGTTGTTAATGACCTCGCGGGACTGGTCGCGGCAACATACATGCGAGGCATAAGATGGATCTCTGTTCCAACAACTCTACTTGCGCAGGCGGATGCCTGCATCGGCGGGAAAACGTCTGTTCATTTTGCAGGAGTAAAAAACCTGATAGGCGCATTTCATCAGCCGTCACTGGTTTTTATAGATCCTGAATTTCTAAAAACTCTATCCAAAAGAGATTATCTTTGCGGACTTTCTGAAATCATGAAGATGGCTGTTCTTCCCGGAAACAAGAATTTCTCAATATGGGATAATAAAGTCCGTGAAAAGATGCTTGCGAAGGATGAAAATACAATTGCCGGAGTAATAGAGGAATCATGCAGATTTAAAGCGAAGGTTATCGAGCGGGATGAATTTGACCGCGCGGGGCGAATCGTACTGAATCTCGGACATACTCTTGGACACGCTCTTGAAGCGGCACTGGGATTTGAACATATAACCCACGGCGAGGCTGTCTGTATTGGAACGCTGTTTATTTCATGGGTATCAAATAACAATCACGACATGCCTGATGAGGATTTGGAAAAAATCCGTAATCTGTTCATGCCTGTTGCAAATGCAATTCCTGCCGATAATGTTAATTGCGCTATTGACCTGGAATGGAACATACTGCATGATTTTATCTGTCATGACAAAAAACGCTCCAATGATGTTCGCTGGGTTTATCCTGTTGCAATTGGGAAGATAAAACTCGAAGAACTGGAATCAGATGATTTGCATGATGCGTGGATTGAATTCATAAAAGTATTCGCCGGATGGTGCGAAAGTGGCAGAGATAAATAATCCTGAATTGGCAAACAGTATTGTCAGGGCATTTCAGGCAAGCCATGATTTTATCGCCCTGATAGACAGCGATGCGCGAATAGTCTGGGCAAACGATGCTCTTGCCGCTAAACATGGAACAGGTTCCGACAATCTAACAGGACAACATTTTAATAAGCTCTTCGATTCAAACCTTGCTGACCTCACTCAGGATATTCTGATTACAATCATAAACGATGGCTTCTTTCATGGTGAACTTTTCATGCATGGTGAAGATGCATCGTTTCCGGCATCAGTATCAGCCAGCATCGTCCCCTGCGAGGATTCTGATTATGATTTCATGATTCTGTTTTTCGCATCCGACCGAACATACCTGAAACAACACGAGGAGGAAGCTCGCAAAAGAAAGGAGTTTTTCGGCACGATTATCAGCCGCGCGCCTGTTGGAATTTTCTGTCTCGATATCGACGGCAACCTCACTGTTATCAACAACGTAATGCTCAAGATGGGGAAAAAAGCGGAGATTCATCTCCGTGAAGGCAAAAACATCGATAAATACAAAGATATGTTCAATCCGAAAATAATTGAGGTTATTGAAAAGGGGCTTTTGGGCCGAAAATCCGATTTGGAAAACATTCCACTTCTTGCTGATGACCGCTCAAAACCAATTGTGAACATAATAGGAGCTCCAGTATTCTCGCCTGAGGGCGGCATTGAGGGAGTCGCGGTTTTGATAGAGGACCGCACTGAGAAAATCCTAATCGAGGAAAAACTTCAGGAAACAAGCAAACTCGCATCCATTGGTGAAATAGCGGCTGGTGTCGCGCATACGATAAACAATCCGATGACCACAATCACTGGCAGGATTGAGATGATGAAAATGAAGGCTGAAAAAAACCACCGGAATACGGAATCAATCGATATCATTCTTCATAACCTTGAAAGAATAAGCCAAATTGCCAAAGGGCTTCTGGATTATTCCAGGAAAGATGTTGATGTTGAAGGTGAAGTCAATATTAATGACCTCGTGAAACAGACGGTCTTATTCTTCCTACCCCACTATACATGGATAAATATAGATACTGGCCTCAATCCTGACATGCCCGTTATCAGTTGCGATTCAGGAAAAATCGAACAGGTGCTGCACGATTTGTTTCTAAACGCCGTGCAGGCTGTGGGTAAAAAAGGCTCCATCACTTTCAGCACTGAATTTGACACCGCCGCGAAAGAAATTGTAATTCGAATCACCGACACAGGTTCAGGTATTGCAGAGAAGAATCTCGATAAAATATTCGATTTGTTTTTCACCACAAAAGACCCCGGCAAGGGAACAGGGCTTGGTTTGCCTGTAAGTATGACAATTATCAAGCAACACGGCGGAACAATCGTGGTTGAGGAAACATCAGAAAAAGGCACAACATTCGCAATCCGGCTTCCTATTTCCAATAAATAACACCATGCTTTAGCATGGTGCTTACCCTATTTCCAATAACACCACACTTTAGAGCGTGTCGGGAAAGGTGTCCTAATTGGCAACTGACACCATTTAATTACTCCTTAGACAAACTAAGGATAAAATCCCATCATTCCCGCGAAAGCGGGTTCTTTAGTCTGTCCTCAGAAATCCATTTTTATTTTCTAGAAGAGTTGGCATCTCTCATTATTAAATGGATTCCCGCTTTCGGGCTTGTTGAAAAAGCCCATTATATCCCAGACCGCAGGGGCAACTCTCTGTGGTTGCCCTGTATTTATGCCAATATTTAGGGTAGGCACAGAGACCTACCCCCTACATTCAGCCCTTTTTCAACAGCCCCTTTCGCGGGAATGACGGGATAATTGAGGAATAATAATTTCAGTGACTTTTTTCCACTTTACAAATAAAATGCATAGGCTTTCCTGACAGACTCTTTAGCATGGCGCTTACACAACCGGATTCTCAACCGAAACATCATCCAATTTGGAATGACGCACTTTCCCCAATGAAATCGTCAGCATCACATCATCGCCGCTTATCTGTTGAACAATAACATCATGTACATCATCCGCATCGCAATTGAATCCATCAGGCATTTTAAGCGCGATTAAATCAGCCGATTTGCCTGTTTCAATCGTGCCGGCCTCATCCTCGAAACCAAGAGCTTTTGCGGGATTCGTGGTTATCATCTCAAGAGCTTTCACAGGTTCAATTGAGATTTCATCGCCATCAGGAATTCGCAGCGCAAGCCTTAATTCGTGGAAGAGATCATAACCATCGCCGGATGCTGGTGAATCAGTGCCAACACACAGGTTAACAGAGGCATCCAGAGGTTTGCGAATGTCAAGATGTCCCGCATGAAGATTATGATTGCTTGATGGGCATGTTACCAAACTAGCTGAGCGTTTCGCCAGAAGTTTGAATTCATCATCTGTCAGATGAACTCCATGCGCGCAGATAAAACGATTGTTGATTACGCCGTACGAATCAACATAGTTTAGCGGTGTTAGTTCAGTGGTTGGGATTCGACGCTCGAAAGGCGCAAACATTTTCCTATACTCACACTTTCTTGATCGCATAAACTCAATCTCACCTCTGCTTTCCGCAACGTGCATGCTTACAGGCAGCTTGTGCTGGTTCGCATAACTCGATGCAAACCTTAAAACAGCTGGAGTTACCGTGTATGGCGTATGGGGAGATATCCCAATGCGTGTGATTTCGTTTGCGAGCCTGTCAGCCTTTTTAAGCACTCGTTTATATTTCCAGATTCCGAGAGATTGAATCAGATTGAGAAGACCGAAAACCTCGAAGCAAAAAACGCCTCGGAAACTGTTTGCCAAAGCGGACTGTAGAGGAATCAGGGTAAGGTCGGAATCACCGATTGTTGTAATGCCGTTTCGCACAAGTTCCCTTAACCCGTTGGTTGATGATGTGAGAATATCTGAATCAGCCAACGGTCTTCGCCAAGCGATAAGGTCCATCAGCCATTCGGCAAAAGGTTTTTTCGTGTTTACTTCTCCCGCATCACTCAGCGAAATATGTGTGTGCGCATTGACCAGAGACGGCATAAGGATGAAATCGCCGACATCGATTATTCGCGCCTTTTCAAATTCCCGAATGATTTCAGATTTGTGTCCGACAGAAATTATTCTTCCATCCCTGAAAGCGACCGCGCCATTTTGTATGGGAGCGGAACACATCGTAACGACAATCCGTGCGGATATGATGCATGTTGAATCCATGGAGGTATTGTCTCAAAGACTGATTACAAAAAAAAGCGAGGAGATAAAGTTATCCGACAGGAATTTCTTCTTTCTTTTCAGGCTTCTCTACCGAGTTTGTATCCTGTGTCGAGGACACATTATCCGCTGATGTGTTCTCCTGAATTTTTTCCACATTATCTTTTGTCAAGGATTCAATTGACTCTGGAGCGTTTTCCCATGTTAAAACAGGAGCATCCTTTGCCATCTCTTCCTTGCGTTGTATTCGCTCCTGTGGATCCAAAATCCCTGGAGATCCATCGGGATTAACCGGTTTCCTGCTGGCAAATTCCTCAAAGCTCTTAAACTGCTCATAGGGATACTTCTGTTTGAATGGTTTAAGGAATTTAATCTTCAGTATTCCAAGAACAAGGAATATCGTACCAGCACCACCCAAAATAATCACCGCTATTCCACCTGCGAAATATGCATACTCTGCATATTTAATCATTTCAGGATTTAACGCAGCCTGAGGGTCCATGATAAATCACCTGTTTCATATGAAATGTATTTCCTGTATATAATTTCACGTTAAATTGCGATTTGTTATTAATCCGGTTTATTAAGGTTGAAAGTGTTCATAAAAATACATTCCTGGAACGGGAGCATGGTGGGGATGCTAAATGTAGGGGCACCGCTTGAAGGCTGTATCAGAACATAGAATTATGCACGAAATATTGTCATTCTGAGCGCAGCGAAGAATCTATATGCTACTGTGTTGATGATTATATCTAATGAGAAATATTTATGTTATCGCGAATAGATTCTTCACTGCGCTCAGAATGACAATATTTTTATGGTAAAATCAATCAATTCAAAATAACCGTGAACAACGCTGATTCGAAATATGAACATCGCGGTAATTTCTGCACCAAGTGTGGTTATAACAATCTCCATGAGGCGCGGTACTGCGCTGAATGCGGTTTCTTCCTGGGTGATATTTCGAAATCACAAAAAGAAAAACAAACACGGGATATCGAATCTCCTCCTGACCGCCCAACCGACTCGTATGAAATAATCGAGGAAACAAAGGAAATCCATAGATGCATCAGGTGCGGGCAGGATATCGAGGGACTTGACATCTGCCAGGTCTGCGGATTAAAAACACCGGAAAATCCGGACATACCGGATGAATTCCTAACCGATTTCATGGCGCGATTCCCCCTGTTGATTACAAATCCGGAGAAATTCGTTGACACACAGCCATACCGTTTGGGGTGGACATCATTCATCCAACCCGTTTTATGGACAACGCTTTCTTTCATCGCGTTCTGCGTCGTGGTGTTTTTGTCGAGAGGGAGCAACCCGATTGTAATTTGGGAATCTGAAATTCCGCTTGGAACATTCCTCATGATAAGCATGGCGGCAATTGTGATGGTATTCCCGTGGCTGCTGCTTTTATATACAGTGATACTTCAGCTCGGCGCGATTATCGTACGCGGTCGCGGCATACTCGAAAGAACCAACCGTGCGATATGTTCCATGCTATATGGTGAATTCCTTCTTCTGGGAACTCTTCTGGCATTGCTTAATATTTCAAATCAACTTCTAAACAGGTATTCCGGTTTCCTTTTGGATAGCCCATGGAAAAGCCATTACACAGCTATCCCATTAATAATAAAGATTTCTATTATCCTTGCGCAATTATTTTTCCTCACAATCCAGATTCGCATTCTCGCGCGTGTTAATTATATTGATATATTCCGTTCAGTCATGGCACATGTCATCATCGCATTACCATTTGCGGTTTATTTCACTCTCAACCATTTTGGATATATTTAATCATCAACGTCGATTATGTTATAAAGCGTATCCCGCCTTACGGGACTGCATCCAGCACGTTTAATTAAACTGCGAATGAAATCCTCTGCAAGTTTTTTCGGGGTTTTAGCGCCTGCCATATGAGTTATTTTCTCCTGCTCGACAGTGCCATCAACATCATCCACTCCAAACCACAAAGAAACCTGGCTTAGTTTCTCACCTATCATAATCCAGAACGCCTTTATATGCGGGAAGTTATCGAGCATTAGGCGGCTTATCGCAAGTTCGCGCAAATCCTCATATCCGGATGTGTTGCTCATATAATCGAGTTTTGTATTTTCAGGATGAAACGCAAGAGGGATAAACGCTAGGAATCCGCCGGTTTTATCCTGCTGTTCACGCAGTTTAATAAAATGATCAACCTTCTCTTCAGGCGTTTCAATATGGCCGTACAGCATTGTCGCGTTTGTGGGAATGCCCATCTGATGCGCAATTCCGTGAATCTCAAGCCATCTGTCAGCAGGTATCTTTTTAGGAAATAATTTGCTACGAATTCTCTCGCTGAAAACCTCCGCACCGCCGCCGGGGAGTGAACCGAGACCGGCTGATTTCAAATCCCGTAACGTTTCCTCGGCACTCATACCGGCAATATTCGCGATGTGATCAATCTCAACAGCGGTGTACGCCTGCATTACAGTTTTGGGATAACGTGTTTTCAATTCACTAATGATTCCTCGATAGTATTCATAGGGCAAATCGGGATGGCATCCGCCCACAATGTGGAATTCATCATAGCCGGGTGATGCCGCATTTATAATCTCCTCCAGTTTCATTTCATACGCGCC
>JAGGVT010000066.1 GCA_021157815.1 bacterium
AATATCAATTTCGACTCCACTATCCCGGGTTCAATCGCGACTTTCGGATACGATGATGAGGGAGTCAAGGCGCAAAAATCACTTGCTGTTAAAGACGGATTATTCGTCGGTTATCTGATGAGCAGACAATCAGCGCATAAACTTGGCAAAATGGTCGGCATGGATTTGAAATCCAACGGCGCGATGCGTGCAAGCGGATGGAACAGAATACCAATCGTCCGCATGATAAGCGTCAATCTCGAACCGCGCGAAGGCTCACTGGAGGATTTAATCGCCGACACAAAGGACGGCATTTTCCTCGACACGAATAAAAGCTGGTCGATTGACGATCACAGAATCAATTTCCAGTTCGGTGTCGAATGGGCGCGTGAAATCAAAAACGGAAAACTTGGTCAGGTCTATAAAAACGCAGTCTATACCGGAATCACTCCCGAATTCTGGAACGCCTGCGATGCAATCGGCGGTATGGAAGACTACCATGTCTGGGGACTGCCAAACTGCGGCAAGGGAGATCCGATGCAGACAGCGCATGTCGCCCACGGAGTTCCGCCAGCAAGGTTTAGGCAAATTCAGTTTCTGTAATTAGTTTTTAAAAAATCAATTGTAACCCGGCGTCCCCTCGCCGGGGTTTTTCTACGCTTAATAAGAAACCTGGCTGCCAGTTATTTCTTTCTTATATGATATTGGCTCGAAATCATTTATTTTTACCTTTAAAAACCGCTTATCCCCAAATTCAATCATCGAAACATGCTGAATTTGTTGAGTAAACATCACCATACATTGAGGCTTGTTTTGAACTTCAGTGGTTAGTATTAGATTATATAAACATGCGTTATCAATAGCATATTCAACTGAAATGTATATGGAATCATAATTATTTCCAAGCCATGAACTTGTTTCCTTACATGCGGGATAAATATTTTCAAATGATGTTTCAGGATTCCGTTCGAATGAATATTGCCTTATCCATGCCACATCTTTTTTTCCAAAATAACGCATATATTTTGCATAGATATAATCTTCATCTTTGAAAATGAACAAATTTCGGTCAGTCGCATATTGTTTGGCAATTAGCGCAGTTGATAGGAAAGTATTGTTTTCTTTCTTGTTTTCTGGTACGAAGCCACAATGGTAATTATAGCATATATAGATAATAAGTAATATTGAGATAGCCACCTTGAATATCTTTCGCCTTGCGAATACTTTAACACCATTCAGTAGAAACACGACCAGTGGAATCAGATAAAACAATCTGTGAAAACTGCAATATGGTGCAAAATACATTAATAATATTAAATAAGGGATAATCCACAAGATTATGTAAATAAGCAGAGAACTGTTCTTTCTTGATCTCGCCATTTCAAATATCCCATAAATTACAAAATATATTATTAATGAAAATATAATCCACCCAATAGCTTTCAATGCCAATACATCCATATTCACTGTTGCATAGTCTTGCAGATGCAATACTGATCGTGTTACAGGCGCTACAAACAGAGTTTTATGGCTGTATATGCTGTAAAGAAGCCAACGTCCAACAAGTGGTTCAGATTGGTTTATCTCAGACAATACCCGGAATTCGCTTTTTGCATATTCTATTATCCAATTAAAAAAAGATTCCAATGATGGTGATGAAGACGTAAGAAGGTACACTAATATGTATAATCCCAATAGCATTGCGAAAAATATTCGAAGCTTATGAGCTATGGCTTTATAGCAAACATTTGTATCGGACTTCACTTGAGCATAAATAAACGCGGGTAAATAGAGCATTGAAGCCTGATGAATTATTGTTGCTAGAAATAATACAATCCAGTCTGCATTTGTAACTCTCAATTTCTTCTTATGCATAATGAAGAATGTCATCCTGGCACAGCTGAAAGAGATAAGCGCAATCGATATAATGTATGGATTTGCATTTCTAAAATACGTACCGAAAGTGTATGAAACACCGATAATTAATACTCCAGCTAATGCAATGGCAAGTGAATCGGGAAATATCTTTCGGAAAATATAGAAACATGAACCCATGAATACTAGACCAGCGATAATATTGATTATCACCAACATATCAATCGATTCAAAAACAAAACCCAGTTTAATCAGAAATATGTTAATAAGGTAGCAGAATGGGGCATAAAGAAGATGATGTTGGTGAAATAATTTGGGTTGATGCGGGTTTTGCATAAAATAAGCTACATCAACCCCATCCCAATAATATGCATAATTTTTAATACAAATTAGAGTAACGATTGGAATCAAAAAAAGGATGTAAAGAAAGATGTGCTTAGGCTTCATGCTAACTAAATATCTACTTGATGAATTCATCTTGAGATCTTTAATGTCACATAATGATAATACCACAAATTCCTCATCGAATTCACCAGACGCGTTGTAATTTTAATCACACTTTGAGAAAAGCATCCGTCCTTTTGACATTCCGATGGTTTTCATCTAAAATTCAAAATATGCTATTTCTTTATAATTATATGTATATTAGAATTGGTATATTTAAGAATCACAAATCAAAAGGACATTCAAATGCTTGGTAAAGAAAAAATAGACGAACTTTTAAAACCATATCTCGACAGCAGCGAAGCTGATGAAATCGAGGCTACTTTCAGTAATACCAGCACGGGCATGACTCGATACGCCAACACCATAACGCATCAGACAATGCATGAGAATTCGGCGAATGTTACGTTCAGGATTATCAAGGGCGGCAGAATCGGGGTTGCCGGTACAACCGACATGTCGAAAGAGGGCCTGGATAATGCCTTTAAGACAGCATTGAGTATCGCTGACAGGAAAAAGCCTACGAAAAATTTCCCCGGATTTCCTGGCCCACAGGAATACAAAACGATCGACACCTATGTACCCGCTACTGTAGAGGCTGGCCAGGCTGGCAGAATTGCCGGAATCAAGAAGGTTTTCGACCTGGCTAAGAAACATGATTTAAACGTAGCCGGGCGGTTCAAATCCGGTGAATCTGAATTAATGATTGCCAACTCCAAGGGTGTAAGGGCATACCAGCCGTTTACGTTTTTCGATATGTCGAATATCGTGATGCATCCAACGTTTTCATCATATTCAGCCGCAGTTGGCAGGGATATCACAAAGGTAGATTTCGACAAACTTGCGCAAACCGCAGTAGAGAAAACGCTCATGGGAATCAATCCGAAGGAAATTGATATTGGCAAATATGATGTCGTGCTTGAACCATCGGCGTTTGGTGAAGTAATGGAATGGCTTGGATATATCGGATTCACTTCAAAGTCAATCGAGGAGGGAACCGGATTCATGTATGAGAAATTCGGCGAAAAAATCCTCGGCGATAATATCACTATCTATGATGACGCTCTCGATACTCGCGGAATGTGTTCGCCATTTGATTTTGAGGGTTTCCCAAAACAGCCTGTAACGTTCATTGATTCCGGTGTCGCGAAGGACGTTGTCTATGATACATATTCCGGCAAGCGTATGGGTAAAGAGTCCACTGGGCATTCACTGGGCGCCAGAGGCATGGCTCAAGGCGCTATGCCGATGAACGTTTTCATGAATCCCGGTGAAAAACCTCTAGAGGAAATTGTCAAATCAGTTGAACGCGGAGTGCTTGTTACACGTTTCCATTATGTGAACGGTTTTCTCCATACGCCAACCGCTCAAATGACAGGAATGACAAGAGATGGTTTGTTCCTGATTGAAAACGGCGAAATTAAACATGGATTGAAGAACATGAGATGGACTGACAGCATGGTAAGAATTCTTAATAATGTCGCAGAGATATCCAGTGATGTTGCCATGATTCCGGCATGGTGGGATGAAGCCGGCTCATATATTCTTCCCGGTATTTTGATAAATGATTTTGAATTCACCGGCAAGTCTGATCATTGATTTTAATTAAATGGCAGAGGGTTTAAGAGAGTGTCGGAAAAGGTTGTTTTTACGATTCTCCCAATTGAAATCCCATGGGTGCCGCCCATACAGCCGTCTCGGCTTTATGGGTGAAATTGCATAACTTCGCAGTAATCACCCACAAATCACAAAAAGACGTGATGTGTGGGCGGCACCCGAGATTTATCAGGAGAATGGCAATTGAAAATCAATTTGCTTTTCCGACAGTCTCTAAACCCTCTGGTAATAGAATATCCATAATGAAAGAATACTTTTTTCATATAACTCTGGCTTTGATACTGTTGTGCTCATCGGTTTGCATATACTCATGCGGCAGCAGAACCATTGTGGTTAAGCCATCCCCAAAAGCGCCTGAAAGTGAACCTGAGCCAATTGATATCCACGATCATGAAGCAATAATGAAAAAGATGCCATCCAACAACATGGTGGTTAACGCTGAGGATGAGTTTGACGAAAATGCTGTGAATCCAATTGAATTCCAAAGCACATTTGCGATTTTGCTTAACGAAGGAAATCAAATAGGTTTCACAAAAGAAGATTTCTCATCCACCGCCAGATGGAACAAACTAATTCGGGAGAGAAATAAAAAGACGGCATCTTTTCAAATTCGAGAGAACATCCATGTCGATAAGGTGATAATGCTCGAGGAAAAAACCAAAGAGGCAAATGATATTGCCCGGAAATTCATTGAGGAGATAAAAGGCCTTGAAGAGAATCACCTTGTGTTTTTTCTTTCATTAGATGAAAAAAACGAAAACCAACTCGATTTATACTCATCGTTTGTCGGTTTGAATCTGGATAATCCCGCAAGACACGGAGTCGATAAGTTAAGAGAGTTGCCCGGCGTGATGTTCGAGGATGAGCATATCTTTATTTTCAGGGCTGCAACGTATATACCCAAACAATTTAAAAAATTTGTTCAATTGCCTGATTAGATGTTTTCTTAAAGTTTCAGGAAATTGAATCTTAATCTTGACTCATACTATTCTTGACAGTAATATCTAGTCTTTATATGCTCCAAATTGGGGCGTAATTTTTTCATTTATCGAATCAAAGCATTGTGCATTAATTATGGAGGCACAATTTAAATGACAGGCAACCAACGTATTCATACACAGGCGGAACCATACAAGATAAAAGTTGTCGAGCCCATAAAAATGACCACGATTGAATATCGCAGCAAATGCATTGAGGAAGCCGGTTACAACACGTTCCTACTTCGAAGTGAGGATGTTTACATTGATCTTCTAACCGATAGCGGAACCAGCGCCATGAGCGATAACCAATGGGCTGGCATGATGCTTGGCGATGAGGCATACGCCGGAAGCCGTAATTTCTATGAACTGGAAAAGGCAGTTCGAGATGTATATGGTTTCAAGTACATTGTCCCAACTCATCAGGGACGCGGCGCTGAGCATATTATGTCGCAAATTCTGATTAATAAAGGCGACTACGTTCCAGGCAACATGTTTTTCACAACCACACGACTTCACCAGGAACTTGCAGGCGGGAAATTCGTCGATGTGATAGTCGATGAAGCGCACATTCCATCCAATGAATTTCCATTCAAGGGTAATGTCGATATGGACAAGATGCAGAAGCTGGTTGATGATGTCGGCGCTGACAAGATTCCATATGTATCACTTGAGGGTTGTGTCAACATGGCTGGCGGACAGCCATTCAGCATGGCTAACCTGCAGGACTTAAAGGAATTTTGCGACAAGCACAATATTCTTATCATGCTGGATGCCACGCGAATGATAGAGAATTCATATTTCATTCAGCAACGTGAAAAAGGCTATGGCCATAAAAGCGTAGCTCAAATTTTAAGGGAAATCTGCGACCTGTCAGATGGCTGCGCCATGAGTTCCAAGAAAGACCATCTCGTAAACATTGGTGGTTTTCTCGCCATGAACGATGAGGAATTCTTTAGAAAGGCAAAAGCCATGGTTGTTGTGTATGAGGGACTTCACACTTACGGCGGCATGGCTGGCCGCGATATGGAAGCTGTCGCGCGCGGAATAAGGGAAGCAACTGAAACCGATGATCACGTTGCCGCCAGGATTCGCCAGACACAATATCTCGGTAATCGACTTAAAGATGAGGGTGTACCTATAATCCTGCCAATCGGCAGCCATGCGGTATTTCTGGATGCAAAAGCAATTCTTCCTCATGTCGACCAGGATGAATATCCCGCTCAAAGGCTTGCTGCTGAGTTATATGTCGAATCCGGTGTGAGGTCTATGGAACGAGGCAATGTGTCATCAGGACGAGATCCGGAAACAGGTAAGAACAGAAGACCAAACCTTGAACTTGTACGATTGACAATTCCCAGAAGGGTTTACACGAATCTGCACATGGATGTCGCGGCTGAGGGCGTTTTTGCCATGATGGAGCGCCGTAACAGTATCAAAGGGTTAAAATTCACCTACGAGCCTGAAATGCTAAGGTTCTTCCAGGGACGTTTCGAACCTGTTGATTTAGTATAGTTTCTGAATGACGCGTCATTAATAAGCAAGAATTGAATTATTCGTCCCTGAAAAACCATGTTTTTAGATATTGCGTTTTTATAAAAATATATTTTCTGGGAGCGCTGGTCCCCGACCGGCACCTGAACTTTCAAAATAAAATGTAAAAACGGGAATCTTACAAATATGGTTGATTAACTCACCGCCTATCTTTGGTATGTCGTTTGTTAGATAAGCTAAATTGATTTCTATTAACCTAACAAAGGTGCCGGTCAGAGACCAGCGCTCCCAGGGGATAAACATAAGTACTTTAAATATGTAACCCCGTGTCCCTTCACCGGGGTATTTACGTAAATTCAACCTCATTTTTCCCGGTTAATGAGAAACCGGGCTACATGCTAACTCACATTTTGTGTGGCACGATAAAAATGATAGAATTTTTGTTTCGTATAAAAAGCTAACCGGGATGGATAAACATAATGAGAATCACGATATTTGCATCAATTACACTTCTTTTCATAATCGTATCACTTGGATGCTCCGCAAGCCATGAGGTTGACAAGTCCATTGTTCTTGCGGATGTTGGAGGCGAGGAGATAATCCTTAAAGATGTATTTGAAAATCCCTCCTTTGTAATGATTGTTGAAAACCTGATAAAGGAAAAAATTATCAAGCAGGAATACAAAGCGCGTAATCTTGTTTTTGACGAAGAAAATATGAAAAAGGAATGGGACAATTTTGTTCTTTCCAGAGCCCAGGGTGATGAGGCTAAGCTCATAGAGGATTTGAGAAATCAGGGAGTAACTGTTCTTTTTATGAAGAACCAGGTCAAACTGCAGGTTATGTTCCAGCAGCTAATCAATGATGAATTCCCTGTTACGCTTGAAGATGCCCGTGAGGAATTCGAGGGCAACCTTCAAGCAAACCAGCGAATGTATGCCGGAAAGGTTCCTGAAAAACAGGATAATCCTGAGTCTATAACCTTCGATGATGTTTCCGAGTTTGTCATTGATAACTTGAAACAACGAGTACTATCAAAAGAAGCACAGAATTTCATTGATTTGCTTTCGGATGAATATGAAAACAAGGGTTGGGTAAAGAATTACGTCAAGCCACTGGAACTCAAGGATTTAACCACAATAAAGAAAAAAGAGGAAAACATTCAGGAAGTGGATGCATCAAGAATAAAGCCGGCAGAGGTTAAAAGGACGCATGAGAATAAATCTGAGGAGAAAAAAGAAACTGAGGATGAGGATAACTCCGACAAAACCAGCAATGACACTCCGGATGAACCGGAAGAAGACAACAGCAACCATTAATCTGCGCGAGGAAATGATTTGATAAGTAAAACAAAAGTAATAAGAGATATTCTAATAATAATCGGATTGATTATTATTTTCGTGATTGCTGAAAAGGCGTTTTTCAAACGACAGCCGGATTCAACACCAGCAAATCCTCATCAAAATACGATGGGTGTTATGGGAACAATGGGAGCAGACCAATCCGGAGATGAATCCTTTGATATTGATAATCCCCAAATCGCGATGAAAATTGATGGCAGGGAATATTCAATAGGTGAAATCGGCACTCATGCAAGAACCTATTATGTTATGATGAATGGTGGAATTTCAGGACTGACAAAAACCGCCAAAACAATCGCGATAAAGCAGGCAATGAAGCGAATCCTTTCTGATGCCGCGATTATGAAAGGCGTTGAAGAATTCAATATTCACATATCAGAGGATGTAATCGAAAAGGAGATAGCTAACATAATTGAGGAGCAGGGTGGAAAAGAGAAATTCCAAGATTTTTTGGATGAATTCAATGTTACAGAGGATTCTCTAAGGAAACGCATTGGGAAAGATCTTGTTCAAAACGCATTAATGAACGCTGTAATCGACAAGCTTGATATTTCGGATGAATCCGAAGAAGCGCAGACTGAAGCTTTTAATGAATGGCTGAAAAATACTACTTTAACCCTTGAAGTCGCTATACTTGATCCTGAATTACTTGAGATTATCAAAGGGCAGCTATCGATGCCACATGATCAAATTCACGAACATTCTGATGAGATTTCTGAAAAATGAGAATTGCAGTACTCGGTCCGACATATCCAATCAAGGGTGGAATATCTCACTATACAACTCTGCTGGTTGAACATCTGAGAAAACGCCACGATGTCGATTTCCTGAGTTTCAAATATCAATATCCAAAATTTCTCTATCCCGGAACAGGCCAGTTTGACTCAAGTGAAAAGACAATCGCAGTTGAAAACGAACGCATATTTCACTCATTGTGGCCTCCAAGCTGGAACAGAATCGTTAAAAGAGTAATCGACAGCGATTGTGACCTTCTTATCACCGCCTGGTGGACTTATTTCTTCGCTCTTCAAAACGCGCTTATAAACTATCGTGTGCGTAAATCACATAAGCGTGTGATGTATATCTGCCATAATGTGAAGCAGCATGAGAACCGACCATTCGAATCTTCCTTTACCAATCTGGCTTTCCGCGATGTTGATTATTTCATTGTCCACTCAACTGAGGACAGGGATAACCTTCTTAAGTATCGAGACGATGCAAACGTAAAGATTAACGTGCATCCAACGTACGACCATTTTGCAAATATGTATGACGAATCGAAAATAGCCGAGATAAAATCGAAAAAGAAACCCAACACTGTGTTTTTTTTTGGAGTTGTCAGGCCATACAAGGGGCTTAAATATCTGGTCGAGTCTTTTCCTCTTGTATTAAAAGAGATTCCTGACGCGCATCTTTTAATTGTCGGTGATTTCTGGGAAAGTGAGGATGACTACCGCAAGCTCATTAAGGAGCTTGGAATCACCAGTCGAACGGAACTGATTAACTCATACGTTCCCAATGAAAATGTCGGTGATTATTTCCATCTCGCGGACTGCCTCGCGCTGCCATACACATCCGCGACACAAAGCGGAATTGTGCAGATATCATACGGATTCAATCTTCCGGTTATCGTTACGCGAGTTGGAGGCCTTCCTGAAGTTGTGGATGATGGCGCTACGGGCGCGATTGTCGAGCCTGAAAATTCTAATGCTCTTGCTGAGGGTATAATCAGAGTTTTGAAAAATCCAAATAGAGACAGCTATCCACAGAGGATCAAGGAATATAGCCGTAAATTCAGTTGGGATAACATGATTGATACGATAGAGAGTTTTTTTACTTCCGAAGTAAGTTAATTTAAATGGCTCTTCAATAAACTGTGTGGGTTATTTGCACCCCCGTAAAAAAAGGGGCATTCCCCGATAACGGGGTACGTCCACATGAGACTTCAAATCTGATGTTATCAATATACTATGCTGTAACCCCTTATTTATACTGTGTTTATTCACTTGGTTGGGACATTCCCCTTTTTTTACTCAATCTAAACTCAACCCACACGATTTATTGAAGAGCCATTTAAATATTAATCCCGTGAACTTTAAGATCGCACATCCTGTACGTATGGGCGCCGCTTGTAAAGTGTCTCAGAACATCATCAGAATATATATAGTTCGTCATTCCCGCGAAAGGGACTGTTGAAAAACCTAATTATGTAGGGGCAGGTCTCTGTGCCTGCCTTTAGGTTTGCTGTAAATACAGGGCAGCCACAAATGGCTGCCCCTACGGTTCGGGATAAAACAAGCTTTTTCAACAAGCCCGAAAGCGGAAATCCAATTATTTCTTGAACCATACGCTAAATCATTTTGTACTCGTACATCCTCTTAAATAGAGTTGTTTCATAGTCAATGCTGGTTCAGAAGAAAAATGGATTCCCGCTTTCGCGGGAATGACGTGTTATTCTACCTGACGTATTATTCGACCTGTATAACCGTTCATACTAAAAGAGCTGTTTTGTCAGTTACCGCTGTGAACCTCAATATTCTCTCGAATGAAAAACCAGCCAAATCCGCTTATAGTGCTTATAAACAGCGTCATAAACAGCAGCTTTAGAAAATTTGGTTCATCCTTTTTACTTGGCAAATACGCGCTATCAAGCACGGCAAAAACCTTTTCCCCTTTATCCATGTAGCTTTCGCCAATCTCCTTAAGGTCTCTGAATTGATTAAGCATGGCTAATTTCGAAACCTTCTGTCTTTGAAGGTAAATAAACTCATTTTCAATTTCAGGCAGTTTATCCAGAAGCTCTTGAGTTTCTTTTTTGTGTTTCTCAAGCCATACAGCTTTTGCGGATTCAACAGTCAGAGTTGCCAGAAGGTCCGACGCATAACCTTTTTCATTATCAGCGAGATGATGCATAAATAATTTCTTCGATATTTCAACCCTGTCCGACCAGTATTTAAGTTGCGGAGTGTCCTCCTTATAAGTCATTTCGGCCTGCGCAAGATTAATGGAATCCCAGAAAAGGCGAGACATGATAACTGCGAGCATTGGATCAGACATGACATCCAGGATTGAATATTGCATTTCATCTTTTTGAGAAACGCCGTAACTATCCATCACTTCAATTCGTTTTTGCGAATCGAACAACAACTCGCGGCTTGCAATCGCGCGGCTTTTTGCCTGTACCAGTTTTGATTCAGTTGTGTATAGATGTCCCATTATGCTGGACAGGTGATTAGCCGGTGCGATAATTCCAGATGATGATTTCAACTTCGCCTGTTTGGTTTCGATATCCAACAGTTCAATCTCAAGCTTTTTGATATTTTCACTTACCGCTTCGATTGGCTCCAGGTTGTTTACAAGACTGAGTTGATTGATAAAATCCGTGAAAAGGTCCGTATATCTGTTTACAATTGCCTTGGCAATCGCCGGTTCCACAAAGGTATATTCGATATTGTAATGCCCTGCCTCTCGGTCTAAAGAAACATCCAGATTCTTTGTAAACGCAAGCACGATTTCCTCTGATGACATACTGCCGTTATCGAAATGGTGACGGCATCCGACATCATCCATGATTTGAAAGACAGTGGTACGAGCATAAAAAAACGGTGTGAAATCGAAAGTTGATTTGTCCATCTGGTCATACAGGAAATTCCAGAACGGGTCACGCAGGCTTAGCGTTTGAGATTTCTCTCCTTCAGGAACGGGATATCTGCTCGGTAACGCGCCTTTTTTAAATGCAGTCCACGGTTTTCGTGTGTTTTCCATTATCACCAGCGACTGCGATTTATATCCCGGTGGGCTGATAAAATAAAACACGACGCTGAAAACAATCGCGCAACACCATATCACTACAAATTTCCACTTGTAGCGAATGAAGATTTCAATTATGCGCCGAATCTCATATCCCATAT
The DNA here is from genome assembly GCA_021157815.1 of bacterium. Lineage (GTDB taxonomy): Bacteria > JAJVIF01 > JAJVIF01 > JAGGVT01 > JAGGVT01 > JAGGVT01. Next base: position 11,659 of record JAGGVT010000066.1, read on the forward strand.
GCGATATGTTTTAGCCCTCGATTATCACAACCGCCGCCGCTGATTGTTTTGTGTGAGTAAGAGATAAAAAGATGCGTTTCATCCCCGCTTTTTTAAACTCAATCTCCAGTGTCTCAGACATTTTGATAAATGGCTTTCCGCTTTCTTCAACCAGAACTTCGACATCAATATGGCCGCACCCGGCAGGCCATGGCCCACCAAGAGATTTGAAAACAGCTTCTTTTGCCGCGAATCGAGCCGCGTAATGCTGGGCTGGCTTTCTTTTAGACGAGCAATACTCGCGCTCCGATTGCGTGAAATTCTTTTCACAAAACCTTCCCTTGTAGGTTTTCAGCGAACGTTCAATTCGTTTAATTTCGACTATGTCCAATCCGATTGAGATTATCATAAGCATGATGATAATTCAGAACGGGCATGTTAGACAATATAAATATAAATATTTGTGGGATTTTCAGGAAAGCCTAAGCGCAGAGTTCTTTCACTTTATCAAGGAGTTCTTTTTTTTTCAACGGTTTAACAAGGAAATGACGTATACCTGCCTTGTAAGCCATGAAAATCACTTCATTTGTTGGATCCTCAAGAGTTAGAATAAAAGGAATGTTCATAGCCTTGGTGCTTTTACGTATTTTTTTTGAAACCATAAGGCTGTCCCAATCATTTGGTTTTACCTCCATGATTACAATATCAACTTCCTCCCTGAGAATACTCCTAATCAAATCCTTTAGCGAATTGAAATCCGCCACTCCAATATTTTCCGATTCCAGGATTTGGCAAATAATCTCCCTGTCAGATTTATGTGTATCGTAAACCACAACAATTGTCCTGTCACTCCAGTCTATTTCAGGCTCAAGCGAACACACGAAAAGATTCTCACCTGATATCCTCGGGATGATTAAATGAAAAGATATTTCAGGATAATCATCAGGCTTGTACAAATAGGTTGTAATTAGATAATCATCCACAGGTAAATTCTCGAGTGATTTCACATCCGGTTTGAATTCCGCTTGAGACGTTTCTTTGTGTTCCAAAACATATTCACGTGAGAAAACCATTCCAAGAGTCTGGGTTACACCCCCAGCCAGATAGCCTACAAACTCCTCGAAATTTTCCTCATCCTCAGATGAAAGTTTGCCTTGCTCAATATTGGATTTAATCTCATCCTCAGGAGAAATCATCATAATTCCTGTTAAAACGTGCACCGCTGTAGGGTCAGCTATAAAAAACACTTCTCCCTTTTCAATGCCATTAATAGCCAGTTTTGATATTAAACTGATACCGCCGACAATCTCAGCAATGTCAGGAACGGTTGCCATTCTTGGTTTGCTGTATTCAAGCACCACCTCGGCGTTAAAAGCTTCTTTTATGGCTGCTTCCATGTTATTAAGCTGTTTCTTGAAAAAAGCATTTACCTTTTCCCGCGATTCTTCCGGTATTTTCTTTAGTCTTACCATAACTCTCCTGAAGTAATATCCTTTTTCATGGTTGATGATAAAACAATCAGATACAAAGAAATCAGATAAACTTCCTCAGGAAGTGTTTTCGAAAATGCTTTCTGTCACGGCGATTTCATGTTCATATTTTGCCTTTTTGTCAAATTTGGAATCCATGCGTTTTCAAAGATAATATGGTATAATTCAAGTGGATAAAGAGAAATAAGGTTACCTTCCAGGGGTTCTTCAAAGGTTAATTATTCTGAGGATTAACTTGTAGCAGGAACAAATATATTTTAAGATTAACTTAACAAATACTTGACTATTATTTTAGGAACTCGTATAATTTGTCCATAACTTTGCAAGTAACAAAGCTTGCTATAGGAATTAACCTTTAAAAACATTTTCCTACGGGAAAGGAGGTGAATATTAAGTGATTAGAAACGAACGAGGTTTTACCTTGCTTGAGCTTCTGGTGGTAGCTTCAATTATAGCAATTATCGCCGCTATCGCAATCCCGCAGCTCCTGAATGCCAGGAGATCTGCCTGGGAAAACCGATGCAAACTTACCCTCAGGGCTCTTGGCTCATCGCAGCTGGCATATATGGACGGTAACCTTAAGAAGGATTATGGTAGCTGGAGTGCAATGACAGATGCTGACTACATCCAGGAAGGCTATAATCGAACGAACATGATCGACAACTATTCGATTATCTGCTTCCAGATTGCAATTTCAAAAGAGATTGGAAACACTGGATACACAGCCAGTGACTCAACTTTCACCATCGTTGCTGTACCACGAAGCGATAAAAACCGACTGCGAACATTCGCAATCGGAGATGACCAGACACCACGTGTATATGTTGGTGATGAAGCAACATGGGACGCTGCAATAGCAGTTCCAGAAGAGCTGGCATTTTCATTAAGCGACATCACGCAGTGGGAACCGCTAAGGTAATTTGCAAGGCTTACGAAGCAAGCAAGGAAGCCACGCCGAAAGGCGTGGCTTTTTATTTTGCCATTTATCAGCTAGGTTACATCCTCGACAAACGCAGTTCACCAAATGCCAGGTCGTTCAAGCGTTCATGGCTCAGTATCCTAATCGACCTGGCCTTTGTGAATGCGATTATGTCATCACTTACCATGCGCCTCATTATTCTTGATAACGTTTCAGGAATTGTTCCCAGAAGATTTGCCAGCTGGCTTTTACTGATTTCAAGATGCACTATATCGGAATTGTCATTTTGTTCACTCTGAAGGAGAAGATATGTTGCCAGCCTTGCCGGTACATCTTTCAAAGATAGTTCCTCGACTTTGGAAACCAATTCTCTCAATCGTCCTGAAAGATCAGCCAGCATTTTCATAGAAAGTGATGAATCCATTTTGACAAGTTCGATAAATCTATCGCGTGGAAAGAAAAGCAAAATTGAATCCCTTAAAGCATCCGCGTAAGCTGGATAATTTCCATTCGAAAAAACAGCAACCTCACCGAAAGGCTCACCTTCTCCAATCACATGAATTATCTGTTCCTTTCCATCTGGTGAAATCCTGAATATTCGCACCTGTCCTGAAATAACAATATAGAATCCAAGCCCCTCATCATCATTGGTAAATATCATCTGTTTTTTCCGGCATTTTTTCTCAATTGCGATTTTGGCAAGTTCCTCGTGTTGTTGGTCGTTTAGACCGCTAAATAAAGCAGTTTCAGCTATGTGTTTTTTCTTGTCCATATTTTTACCAAAGAAAAAATAGCACTAGTTTGACTTAAGTCAAGGACAGACTTTCATGAGCCTGATTAAATAATTATTAGTTGGTGGGAGACCTGAATAAAACTATTTAATATTATTCAGTCAAAACTGAAAAGGAAAAAAAGATATGTTTTGTTACCAATGCGAACAAGCGGCAAAAGGAACCGGCTGTGATGTCAGCGGAGTATGCGGCAAAAAGCCGGATGTTGCATCTCTTCAAGATTTACTGACTTATTTGGTTCAAGGACTTTCGCAAGTCGCGGTTGAGGGATGGAAAGCCGGAGTTGTTGACGATAAATTAAACGCCTTTACAACTCAAGCCCTTTTCGCAACTCTGACCAATGTTAATTTCGATCCGGAACGCTTCGTTGAGTATATCAACCAGTGCGTTGATTTAAGAGAATCGTTGAAGGATAAGATTAAATCAGCGGGAGGAAATGCGGATTTCCCGGATGGCCCTGCAACTTTCAAGCCTTCGGAAACACTCGATGAGATGATTAAGCAGGGAGAGGCTCTTTATTTATTCACTCAATCACCTGATGACGACACCGATGTTTTCTCTCTGAAAAGCCTTCTTATTTTCGGCCTTAGAGGCGTTTCCGCGTATGCTGATCACGCTGAGATTCTCGGTAAAACCGATGATGCAGTCTATGCCTTTATTCATGAAGCAATGGCGGCATCAGCGCGTAAAGACCTCACTCTGGATGATGCTCTTGGACTTGTTTTTAAATGCGGTGAAGTAAACTTTAGAGCAATGGAACTTCTCGATTCCGGCAATACTGGAACATACGGGCATCCAGTTCCTACCAGCGTACCCCTTGGCGCAAAAGCGGGAAAGGCGATTCTGATTTCAGGACATGATCTTGCTGACATGGAAGCGCTTTTAAAACAAACTGAAGGGAAAGGAATTAATATTTACACACATGGTGAAATGCTTCCTCTGCATGGTTATCCCGAGCTGAAGAAGTATCCGCATTTTTACGGCCATTACGGTACTGCCTGGCATAACCAGAAAAAGGAATTCGCTGAATTCCCCGGCTCGATTCTCATGACCACTAACTGCATTCAAAAACCGTCTGAATCGTATTTTCAAAATATATTCACATCAGGATTAGTCGGATGGCCCGGAGTTAAACACATTAGTGATAGGGATTTCACACCTGTAATCGAAAAAGCGCTTGAAATGGAGGGCTTCACTCAAACAACTAACGGAAAATCCGTTATGGTAGGATTCGCCCGTAACGCTGTGCTTGGTATTGCGGATCAAATCATCGAAGCAGTGAAAAACAAGGATATTCGCCACTTTTTCCTCGTTGGCGGATGCGATGGCGCTCGCAAGGAAAGAAGTTACTATACCGAGTTCGTTCAGAAAGTACCGTCCGATTGTATCGTTCTTACACTCGCATGCGGAAAGTTCAGATTCTTCGATATGGATTTGGGAGATATCGGAGGCATTCCGCGATTGCTGGATATCGGCCAGTGCAACGATGCCTATTCCGCGGTGCAGATAGCTTTGGCGCTTGCAAATGCATTTGACTGCGGAATTAATGACCTTCCGCTATCGATGATTATCTCGTGGTATGAGCAGAAAGCGGTTTGCATTTTACTTACGCTTTTGTATCTCGGTGTTGAGGATATCCGCCTTGGACCAACACTGCCAGCGTTTATCTCACCGAATATATTGAACGTACTGGTTGAGAAATTCGCGCTTAAACCGAATGGCACTGTTGATGAGGATTTAAAGGCAATTCTTGGATAACATCTTTACGATATTGGATACCGGTCCCACTCACTCTCCTTGGAAATGATGTTAGAGGGACCAAGCGGGGCTTATAAAATCCGTTGTATGGATTGATAAGCCCCGCGCTGCATTTACAGTATTTCTATAATTCTACCCGCGCCGCCATCCATGAAAGCGTCAGGATATAGTGATTTCAATTCGGATTTGTGTTTCGTGCAGTGTGTAGCGCAGATTAAATCGAGGTTTTTGACTTTCTCAAAATCGTTGAAACCGTGAAGGCCTCCCACAATTGCATAAATCTTTCCCCATTGCGATGCGTCATCCAGAATAGTACTGACTAATGGGTGTGAGCATCCAACGACAACAACGATTCCTTTCTCTGTTTCCACCGCGAGCGATATTTCCGTAAGGTCATACCCGATGCCTTTAAGTTCACTTGTTGAATAGATGCCGTCGTGTAGTTTGATCGGCTTGCTAATTCTGATTACATCAGGGGAATTGACTGTCGTTTGGAACTGAGATGGCACATATACTCTGACAGGCCTGATTTTAAGAAACTCCCCCAGCCCGCCCTGGTGGTCCCAGTGGTCATGAGAGATGAATATTTCATCGATTGATTCCGGGTCGATATCGAGTTTACTCATGTTTGCCAGGAGGATTGAGCCTTTCGCGCCGGTATCAAACAGGATTCGTTTTTCGTGCGCATCGACAATGCATGAGAAGCCGAAATCGTCTTGAAGATTTTTGTCGTAAGCAGTGTTGTCGTAGATGATTGTAATTTTCATTTTTTTATTGGGTCAGACACCTTTTATTTTGTTTGAATTCCTCATGTGAAGAAAAGATAAAAAATATAGTGCTTGTTTAGTCTTTTACAATATTATACCACATGAGGAATACCTAGATGTGCCATTGGTGTCTAACCCAATTACATTTCCTTCGGATATGATCAGGATGAAGTACAAAACTACGTTTTGTATTTCAATAAAATCGAATACTGTTCATCGTTGGGGAATTTTGCGCCGACGCTTATGTCGTTATCGCCGACTGTGATATAACCTGAGAATGTGCAGCCTCTGAGTGATTCCTTTTCAAGGTGATGATAGTTTTCTCCCTCGAATAGCACAATGTCCTCGGCGTATGGCACATCTATTTTGAAATGGTACTCCCTGCCGGATTTTAGAATTCCATGCATTGGTGAGTAAAGGTATGCCTTCCGATATCTGAAATCACCGAGAGTTTCGGGAAAGTGGGATGAATCATCGGCAGATGAGGATGCGTTGATTATGTAATCAATCGCCCAGTCGTATGTTTCCTGCCTGCCTTTCGCTGCAAATACCCTTAGTGTGTATTTGCCCGGTTTGGGGAATAAAACATGGATGTAGTAGATGCCATCTCTCTGTTGAGAAAATGTTAATGCCTTATCCAACTCGATATCATTTTTCAACAGTTGTGCAATGATGCTGATATCATCCGGGGCGCCTAATTCCACTGTTAAATTATTACCTGTTGATATTACACATTCAGGATGGCTTTTGATTTTCAGGTTGTATCTGAAGAATGACGGTTTAAGATACGCGAGCAACAGAAATTTGCTCTTTGAAATTGGATTTTTCACAAGCTGCCATTTGGGATTTTCAGGAAAATGGGTGAAGATTAATTCCTGTGGTTCAGTTAGAAAATAATGCTCCTCGAATCGGCGGACATATTCTCCATTATCGCCTATATAACCCGCTCCCCATGTGCAGTCGAGAAGACAGAATACGCCATCAATTTTAACAGCGTTCCATGAGTGATTCGACTCGTCAAAATCAGCGCCGGGAATGTAGCTGTATCCCTTCGCGAATCCCGTTATGGTTTCCACTTCAAGTCCCGCTGACTTTGCCAGTTGCTCGAAAAGCACTGAATATCCCTGACAGACTGAACTCCTGTGTTTAAGAACATCATCAGCCGACATTCTTTTTGCGGTTTGGCTTCGTAAAGCATCGACATCATAGGATATGTTGTGTGTAATCCACCGGAATATTGCCCGAACTTTTTCAGTATCGTTTTTAGCTGGAGCGGTCAGGTACGATGCGAGTTCATCGATTGAACGGGTAACACTGCGAGGAGCGTTAATTGCGTGATTGTCGATTTGGGAATACTTGTTTTGCGATGCCTGTGAATCTGAATTCTTTATGGCAAACAAACCAAGAACAATTAGAAACGTGATTATTTTTGTGACCCTATTCTTCATTACCTGTTTTAAGAATATCGAGAGCTTCTTCTATCCTGCCAATTACAAATGGATGCTTAGCCTGTTTTAGTAGATATTCCAGAAATTCATCCGCATCAGGTTGATTCTTCGTTAGTCCTATCAGCGTTACAGCATAACCTCGAAGTTTCCACATGTCAGTGCCTGTGTTTTGGATTATCATATCATAAGCGGGGTAAAACGCCTGCTCCTTGTGCTTTAGGGCTGTTTCAGTATCAATTTCAGAAATATTCTCAAGGTAGCGTATTAATGCATCAAAACAGCATAGTTGCTTTTGAGAATTGGCTGGCAGATCATATATCGATATTATCAGTTCATCAAAGGAAACAGCACCCATTGCCTCTGATGACAAGCTTAAAATCGCTGCCTGACGGACTGAACCAAGATCATCGTCAAACGCACCAATCAGTGAATTTACGGCGGAAGCATGGGGAATATATCCCAGAGCAATCGCGGTGTTTAGCCGAACAGGCTCCGTATCATCATTCAGGTATTCAGCAATTGTATCAATAAGCTCGGGATCGCGCATTTTACCCAGTGATGGGATTATTGAACGCAGAACCTTTTTATCCTTTTCAATTTCCAACGCTTTGAGCAATGCTTTTACAGCCTTCTTGTCCTCTCTCATTAACCCAAGTTTTAATGGGTCATCCTGAGTTGCTATGAAAGTGCAGTCGCCAATAAGGTAAGCGGCGTGACGGCGTGTCTCCGGGTCATCATCTTTCAGATAATCAATTAGATATTCGCTTGCCGGATATCCGATTCCTCGTACGATATTATCGAGCGTTATACGTCGTCTAAAATCAGCTGATGAAAGATATTTTGCAAGAATTGGTGCAATCGCATCAGCTCCCAGTTCAATTAGAGCAGAACGGCTGGGATAACGAACATCGATATGCTCCCCATCCCATTCGCTTGCGTTTATGAACAGTTCCAGGATTGCGTCATCTGATGGAACGCCATCGAATTCCATTAGTATTTGCTCAGGAGTTCGAACACCCTCAGGCAGTTTGGGTTCGGCATCCTGTGCGAATAAAGTAGCCTGAAAAGTTGCCGTGATAAAACAAACCAACATCAAGGCGTGTATAACATTAAGCCCTAATCTTATGCCACCCGTGCATCTTTTCTGAATATACTTGTACAATCTAATCATCATTCCACACCGGGATTACGAGTACTAATAATGCAAAATACTGCCTGTCGAATAAATCTGGCTGGTAGTCTTTTGTGCATAATATCCACCCTGAAATGAGTATGTTCGAATCTAATGAAGAACTAAGAGTTATTGTGGAATAGCAGTGGATTTAAACCCTCTGCTAACTCAATATTATTTCGGGAAGTAACCTATTCCACTTCCGTCGCCCAGAGTTTAATCTCGCCGTCCTTGCAGCCTGAAACGAGCATCTTGCCATCAGGGCTGAACGCTACCGAAAGGACAGTCTGATTATGCCCCTCCAAAGTGCGAATTAACTCACCTGTTTCAGTTGACCACAATTTGATTATTTTATCACCGCCGGATGATGCAATCATGCTGCCATCCGGACTGAAAACCACACAGTGAACCCAGCTGTCGTGCGCATCGATTGACTGAATCAATTCACCGGTAATTACAGACCAAATTTTAATTGTTTTATCCTTGCTTGCGGATACAAGCAGCCTGCCATCGGGACTGAAATCGATTGAATAGACGCTTACGGGATGGTCCTCGAACGGACGGTAAATCCATTTCCCGCTTGATACCATCCATAGCACAATTTTGCCATCCTGGTCGGCTGATGCCATAATCCTGCCGTCCGGACTGAAAGCCACACAATTAACCTGATTCGCATGTCCTTCATAGGTGCGAATCAAATCACCATCCTTGACAGACCATAGTTTGATTGTTTTGTCGTGATTTCCTGTCGCGATTGTTTTTCCATCCGGTGAGAAAGCGACCGATTCATTCCAGTCGCTGTCATCTGAAATAAAATTCACAAGTTTATGGTCATTGACAGACCACAAATCAATCCTGTTTCCGCAAGTTGCCGATGCGATTGTTTTGCCATCCGGGCTGAAAGCAATCGAGCGGATATCCCGGATATCGTAATTCTGGTTCTCAAGCAGGCAAATAGGCTGCCCTGTGGCTGATGACCATAATCTTAGAGTTTTATCTGAACCGCCGGACGCTATCAGTTTGCCATCCGGGCTGAAAGCGACTGAATTAACCGCATATTCATGCCCTTCGAGAGTTTGGATCAGGAGGTTAATTTCCGGCTCCGGTTCTTCCTCCTCTTCTTCAATCAGATCATCCACTGAACCCGGTTCAGGTATTAAAAATGTACCCTTTGATGGTTCCATGGATTCCTTTTCAGGTTCTTCAACTTCCGCAACAGCTGTTTGCACGCAGATAAGGATTAGTGCCAGTATGGTAAGAAACGCGAAGTTACGCATTTTTAACCTCCGGATATGTTCAATGGCTTTTAATATTTAATAAACTTTAAGACAGTTTACGCAGTTCCATATTTTAATGCAAGCCTGAATGTTCTCAGTTTTAAAGCAAAAAAGTCACGATAGTATTGACAATTTGCCTTTGTTTCATGTTCATCGCAAGATGTGAATGCTGAACTGATTTTATTATCGCCACAAATCAGTGGATATTTCATATAATGGAAATCATACAACTTAAAAATTTAAACCGCCTGCGTAATCACAGACGGTGTTTTTCTCAAACAGGCCCGGAGGGACTCGAACCCCCAACCCTCAGTTCCGAAGACTGATGCTCTGTCCAGTTGAGCTACGGACCCATGTGTTTTTCCTCACTATTTATCAGTGGAAAATTATACCGTAAGATTGCCAGGCATGCAGTGTTTATCTAAAATTTATACTGATTTGAATCATTCAGGTTTACAAATCGTGTGATTAATGTACTATTTCAAAACATTGAATTATGATATCGCAATGAATCACAGGAGATAAAATATGAGTGAAGAAAAAAAGATAACCAATACCATAGGACTTCCTCCAGGCACGCTTGTTCATGTTGGCGAGGAACAAAGCAAGAAAATCAGTATCTCAATGATAGAATACGACAATGAGAATCTAACCCGGAAAGAGATAACATCGATTGATGAGTGTTTTCCAATATCAGACACCGACACAGTCAAATGGATAAATATAACCGGTCTTCATGAGGTTGATGTAATTGAAAACGTCGGGAAATATCTTGACCTTCATGCCTTGATACTTGAGGATATTCTTAACACCGAACAACGGCCTAAAATCGAGGATTTTGAGAATCATGTTTTTATCACTCTCAAGATGCTGACATTCGACGAGGAGGATTACGAGGTCGATTTGGAACAGCTCAGTATTGTGCTTGGCAAAAACTACGTCATCTCCTTCGAGGAGAAAGCTGTAAACGCTTTGGATATCCTTCTAAACAGGCTTAAAAAGAACGGCACCAGATCAAGATTTATGAACGCTGATTATCTCGCGTACTGCATGATTGATATCGTTGTGGATAACTATTTCGAGTTACTGGATAAAATCAACAACCGTATTGAATTCCTCGAAGATGAACTTATTGAGAATCCTACATCTGACATACTTCAGGATATTTATGAATTAAAGCGCGAGCTGATTTCATTGAAAAAGTCAATTTGGCCCCTTCAGGAAATAATAGGAGCTCTTCTCAGGTTAAACTCATCTCTGATTAATCCGTCAACTCTTTTCTACCTTGAGGATGTTTTTGACCACGTGCGCCAAATAATGGATACAGTGGATATTTACAGGGAGACTGTGTCCGGCATGCTTGACACCTACAGATCAAGCATTAGCAACAAATTAAATGACATCATGAAATTTTTAACCATCTTCGCAAGCATATTCATTCCACTAACTTTCATCACTGGCGTTTATGGCATGAATTTTAATTTCATGCCGGAACTCAACTGGCATCTTGGGTATTACATCGCATGGTCAATCATGATTCTGATTACAGTTGGAATGGTTGCATTTTTCAACAAGAAAAAATGGCTTTAGTAATTTCATTCTTACTTTGCACTCACCTCTACTGAATTTCTATAACCCCTGTATTTATGCGGTTTCCATTTGCTCTTTATGTGCTGCAAATTTTAAAATGTGTGCTTCAAATGCGATGTCAGGTCGAATAACCTGTCAGGTCAAGTATCCCGTCATTCCCGCGAAATAGTCTGTCGGAAAAAGGGGTAGGTTTTAATGTAACCCGCAATGCCTTTATAAAAAAACATGAATCAATTCTGCAACGTTCGCAGGCATTCCGGGGTTGCGCATATCTACCCACTTCCCCGGCATGCCTGATTCACCTTGCAGTTAATTGTTGATTTTGTTCGGGACGGCATGACCGGGTTACGGTGTTAACAGGCTTTTTCAACAGGCTCGAAATCGGAAATCCATTTTTCTTCTTATTCGAATATAAAAAAATAAGATTGAAATACCTGTACGATAGTCTGATTAAAGGCAAAATTAGATTCCCGCTTTCGGGCTTGTTGAAAAAGCCTATTATATCCCATACCGTAGGGGCAACTCTCCGTGGTTGCCCTGTATTTATGCCAATATTTAGGGTAGGCACAGAGACCTACCCCCTACATTCAGCCCTTTTTCAACAGCCTCTTTCGCGGGAATAACAGATTCTTGTTTCGCGGGAATGACAGATTCTTTATCCTATTTCCTGAAAGCAAAAACCACCCCTTTCGGGGCGGTTTATTTTTATCTTTCGCTATATCCCAATACTTACTGAATTGGATTGTTTGAATCGAATTCGATAAACTCAGCCAAAGCTGTAAGCAGCTGAAGTGATCCGACATTCAAATCATTACTAACAATCAGCTCATCTATTTCACTTTGCTGAATAGACTCGCCAATCACGTAACGATTGTAAAGCTGGCAAGCTCTAAGGTCGTCCGCTGTGATTTGATCATGAGCTGAATCATAATCCGGATTAGCTTCAAGCGCTCTTTCGATTGCATCAAGAGCATCCGGCATATAAGGATTTGTGAAACCATATATGAACATTTTTCCGTTATACTGAACCGGATCAAGCAGTACAGTATTTGCAACGAGAGTCATATACGCTCCAGCCATGCCAACATACGCATCCGCATCATTCGGATTTGCGATTGCTACAATAAAATTCGAAACCGCATCTCCCCATTCATATCCACGGTTTGGGGGGCCTAATCCTGACCTGTCACGGCCGCGTTTGGCGTAAACCCATCCAGTTCCGGTATATGCACTTGAACTCTGCGAAAGCGAATCCGCATAACGAGTGTTCAACGCGCGTTCGAAATGATAAAGCGCGAGGTTGTATTGTTTAACCTTATAGGCTGTCCAACCAAGCATTAACTGCTCGCTATTCATCACACAATCACCCAGGTCTTCCACACCACCAGATGTAAAGGAAAGAACACGGTCATATCCTATCAATCTGCCAACTGCGGAATCCGCATGTTCAGCTTTCAGGATTATGGTTGTGTTCAACGGGAGATTCGTGAACGAGAAGTCACCCATTACAGGACCTGCTTGTTCAGGATGATATACCGCTGACATAGGATTCATATCCTCGTCGAAAAGCTGTACATCAACAAAAACACCACCAAGCGGAGTTCCTTCAAGATCCACCACTCGTCCGGAAATAGTTCCCAGATTTGGATTGCCCTGCTGCTGCCCTGATGGAGGTGTAATCGGGTCAGGATCGCTCCCACCACTGCATCCCCCCAAAACCGCTATTAAGAGAATAAAAGCAATATAATAAAAAATATTTTTCATGATTAATCTCCTTGAATGTTTCATCACAAATCTATATGAAAACATTAACACTCCGGGAATGAACCCTATGAGTGATGGAATCCTGTAATTTCAATTGTTGTTTCACCGGTTACAGTCATCGGAACCTCAGGATTCTGTCGGAAGTCCATTGGAACTCCGGTGAACTGAATCATTAATGTACCCTTCTGAGGTGCAGTATCCTGATCCAAATGCACTCTGCCAATATACAGGTCATCCGTGAATTGCACCATACACAAATTGTTCGGGAAGTACATTGGCAATCCACCACTGGTAAGTTGAATCGTGATTTCCTGATCAATTTCACCATCGTTGTCAGTGTCATAACCTACAAGGTAACTTACAGCTCTGCCTTCATTAATGAACATTTCGATTGGCGGATCAACTGAGTAGTCAAAATAAATCGGCGTTTCGACTGGATCCATCAACCTGTAACGGCTCTTAACCACGAATATGATATCGCCGTGCAGAATCGGATTTGTGAAAGCCTTGATAAGAACAGGCTCAGTAATCGGTTTCGGATGGTAGCTTCTCTGAAGCGCTTCAACACAATCAATTAAACCCCATCCTGTCTGGTCGTCTATTCCTGCAACGCCGACAATGTCGAAATTGCTTGAATCCTTAAGTATATCAACAACCTCGTCCGGCCTTAGGAATGGGAACTGAGACCATATAAGCCCAACCAATCCGGATACCTGGGCAGCCGCGAATGATGTTCCATTGCCTACCGCATAGCCCTCCGAAAACTCGGTTGGATATGTTGAAAGAATGTTATATCCCGGAGCCACAACAAACGGTTGAGTTTCAATTGATTCTGTCAAACTCGGGATGTTCGTTGTTGACAATGAATTGTTCGCATAGTCAACCGCACCGACTTTTACAACATATCGGTTGTTGGCGGGATAAATGGATTCTATTCCATCATCAATAGACGTGCCGTCATCACCGGCTGCCGCGACACAAAGAACGTGAACTGTTTCCATACATTCACTAATCGCGCTGTATTCAGCCTGCGACTGTCCTATTGTGTTCGGAACGGTGTAGCCATAACTCATGTTGATAACCATTTTTGCGTTGAACGGGTCAGCGAATATTGTCTGCAGTGGGAATGTAAAATTCTGATCCTCACCGCGAAGGTCGTTAAACCTTCCAAGCGCGAACATTATTCCCTCTGCGCTTGTGAAACTATCAGCTACACCATCGTTATCCAGAACCTTCACAGGAAGGATTCGTGGATTCCAGGCGGTGCCAGCTATTCCCTGTCCGTTATGGGTAAGCGCGCCAAGGATACCTGTAACAAGCGTACCGTGGCCATGGCCATCCATGACATCCCTGTTGCCATCAACGAAATTCCAACCGTCAAGAATTTTTACGCCATCAAATTGTCCGGTTGAAATCATAATGTCAGGATGGTTCATATCGATACCAGTATCCAGAACCGCGATTACAACATCACTCTGCTGGGGAATGACTGCAAGATCGCTTCCCGGCTCAATAAACCAGGCTTCCGGAGCGTTTATCTGCTCAAGATATGCCTGTTCAGATAAACGGGGATCATTCGGTTCCACGCGAAGCTGTTTCGCGTATGTGCGGAATATCGGTTCCGCAACTTCGATATTTTCCTCATCCCATAAATCATCAAGAAGATTTACAAGGGATTCGCCACCAGCCATTTTTAGCCGGTAGAATCCAAGCTCCGTAATCACCTTCATTACTGACAGATGGTATTCGTTTAAAATGCTGTCCCGCTGTTCATCTGTTATTCCATCAACGAATTTGATGGAAATCTCGTGGGACAAAACACGATCTTCAATACGTAAGCTTTCGATAGATGCCAGTTTGACATCTTCTGTAACTATGATTCCTCTGTCGATTGCCGCATCACTACTGCGATCTGGTGAGACAATCCGGTTAACATCAGATTGTGAGCACGCAAACGCTGCAACAATGAATACTCCGAGAATCAGAGCTAATGTCAGAAGTTTTACCTTGGAATACAAAGTTGTTCCTCCGAACTATGGAGTTATTATTCCACCCAATACGGGTGGCGAATAAATTTATAAAAACTATAATTCAATTCCATCCATTCACTAATTCCAGGAAATCACCAAACACCCCTGTTTAAATAATAAAAGAACCCACGAGCCGGGCGGGAATCCGTTCGTTATCATCCGTCCCAAGCATTAGTGCCATCAGCCCGTGGCATATTACCGGTTTATCCGGCTTTAACAAAGCAAATTTCATGCAGAGTATAAATTAAAAGACTGTAATTGTCAATAGAAAATAAGCTATTTTATGTAAATTCCTGCCACTTTCTGATAATTGCCGTTTATGTTCCTTTCCTCGACTCTTTGCCCTGCATCTTGCTATTTATCGCAATTTCCCCTGCTCCACTCAGATATTCCATGGATAACGAAGCGCCCTGGGGTATTTCTTTAATTGATATCATGCCGATTACAGTATCAATCATTGATGCGGGAGTATCGCCTTCTGGACGAGCGATTTTAAGGCACTCTCTTGTGATGCATGTTCCCGGTTTTATATCCATCGCAGCGTATAGTCCACGACGAGCCACTTCTCTCGATGATTCCTCTTTCACACTCGGTTTTTTCTCGCCATCACCAAGCATTATTTCAAGCTTTCGCGTTCTCTCTATAATCGTTTTAAGTTCACTCTCATCAGCGGAAAGACTCTGATCCGGTCCTGGAAGATTTTTGTCAATCGTGAAATGCTTTTCTATGAATGTAGCGCCAAGAGCAACGGCGCTTAGAATCGCGAGGTCTCCGATATAATGATCAGAATAACCCACATCGCGTCCCAGAGTTTCTCGCATGTTTTTAATTACCCGAATGTTCATTTCAGTTTCATCCGGCGGATAGCTGGAAACGCAATGCAATGGAATTACACAACTCGCGCCATTTTTTTCAAGAATATCAATTGCCTCAATCACTTCTTTCATGTACCCCATGCCGGTTGAAAAGATAACCGGTTTATTATATGAAGCGATTGTTTTCATCAAAGGGAAATTTGTCAAGTCGCCCGATGCTATCTTAAACGCGTCAACTCCGCATGATAAGAGCATTTCAGCGCTTTCCTCATCGAACGGCGTTGAAATAAAGTTCATTCCTTCAGCCCTGCATATATCTCGCAGATATAAATGGGCTTTTTCATCCAGCTCGCTTGTCTTGAAAATGTTGTATAGTTCCGGCATTTTAAGCGGAGACGCGAGCAGTTCTGACTTGTATGTCTGGAATTTAACGCCCTCAGCGCCGGTTCGAGCCGCGGCGCGAATCATCTCGGCCGCAAGGTCCAAATCGCCATTGTGATTCAATCCAATTTCAGCAAGGAAATAGACTTTCTCTTTTGATGCTATCCGACGATTGCCAATTCTGAATTCAGCCATAATACTCTCCGGGATTATGTTTAAGTCACATTAAATCAAGTCTCCCCAACTATAGTAAATATCGCCTTTAAGAGAGGTATATTTAAACGAAATGGAAAAAAGAAATCATGTTAAAGACTAGCAGAAAAACACTTTACGCTTAAAATTTATTCAAAAGTGCTTTTTAATTCATTAAGCCTTGATATGCATTTTCTTAAACTTGAGCTATTTTTGGCTGCCACAACAGGGTCCCAATATGACAAGGCAAATTCTGCGATTCTTGATGCATAAGCAGGTCCGACTTTTCTCATACCTTTGGTAGTTGGAATTATATCTTCCTTGATGCTTTTAAACCGTGATCTTTTAGCTAACTCAATTACAAATCCTTTGGGGTCATCTATTGATTCAGGATTTTCTGGAATTTTGTTTTTATTTACTCCAATGAATTTTGCAAAAGCTACCTTATCCGCTAATAGCCATGCTTCAATTTCTCGGACAGCAATTCTAAATATTATATGCTTCGCAGGTTTGGGAAGAAGCTTTTCACATAAAATCGGAGGGCATTCTGCATCATCCAAATCTCTTAATGCAAGCCAGGGACTATACTTGGCGGCATTATTATAACCAGAAATCTTCTTATCAAAATTCCCAGCACCTCCTTCATTGTGCATAGTTTTTATGGTCAATCCGATATTCTCACACAGAACTCTTACGACCACTGCATCAGTATATCCTTCCACCGTAATATTAATCGCAACCATGTTTTAACCTATATTTGGAATATTGGGTAAGGACAACTGCCAACTTTCTTTTGGGGCAACTTTGGGAATCACCGCATCGGCAATAGTCAAGCCACCATCCAACAGCGCTTTTACTTCTTTATCATCTTTGGCACATCTTATTTCTGTGCCATTCAGGCTTGGAATCAGCATTAATACTTCATCTACTCCAATCCCGGAATCCTCTAATAGCTCATTTGAATGCGTTGTAATAAAAATCTGTCTTTTTTGTTTTTTCAGCATTCTTTGAAGCAATTGAGGAATATGTCGAACAATCTCGGGGTGTAATGATAATTCAGGCTCCTCAAGAAGGACTGGTCCAGTTCCATCCAACACAACCCATAATAAACCGATTAATCTCAGTGTGCCATCGGAAAACTGATCCTCTCTTTGCCATCCTGCCTTGGGTCTCCAGTGTTTATAACAACCCTCGATATGAGGAATCCCGCTTTTATCATGTGTTATTTTTAATCCTTCAAGTTGGGGAATTGCAAACTTTAATGCAGCCGATATTTTCTTTAATCTTGAAACTCGAGTTTTTTCAATTGTTCTTGCAATCTGGTTAATAAAGTCACTTCCGTAAGGATCTTCTATTTTTCCAACATATCTATCCGGTTCTTTCACAATTTGCGGCACAATATGTCTGTAGTGAAGAGATTTAAAAAACTGATATATCCCTCTATATGCCTTATTTGCGCTTGATTGCTCAAGATATGTTTGCCTTAATCTCTCCGGGTCCCCTTTATCCCCATCATTGGGACGTTCAAGTAGGATTTCATCATTATGAATTACATTCTCATTCTTAATAATAATTCGACGTTGTTTATCCTGGCTGAACGCTATTTTATATTTCCATTCAGGTTTTTCGAAATCATTACCTAATTCCACATTCAACTCAACGTTAGAATTTCTTCTTGCCGCCAGGCATCGAAGTTTTGATACGCCACCTCTTTTTTCTATAGCCTCACGCAGTCCCCCGCCAACAGAAACAATGTCTCGAAAAAACCGGATTGCATCCAGAAAGTTTGACTTGCCTGAAGCATTAGGACCAACGATAAATGAACGTTGAGCAAGTTCAACATCTATACATTTGAAATTGCGCCAATTCTTTAGTTTTATTCGTGTAATCCGCATGTATTGCCTCGTATGAGCTATCAACTCAAATATAGCATAATTTCAATTAGGATTTTTGATAATAATTGAAATTCTCAATCCCCAAGATTCATTGTTTCCATTGCTTTCATTGTTATCTCGGTTTCCAAATCGAATATTGGATATTTGACATCGATTTCAATATCGTTACCCAGTTGTGTCAGCCATTCCTGCAGCATTGGATAGATTCGCACGTTATTCATGGATTCGATTATGTCATCCTTGACCGTATCAAACGATTGCTCCTCTTTCGCAACCTTTTCCGTTAGTTTGACAAGGTAGAATCTATCCTGAATGAACATCATTTCACTGTTTTCGTTTATTTCCATTGAAAAGATTTTATCCTCTAGTTCAGTAAATGGACCAACGAACAAACCTCGTGGCCACAGTGTTCCGATATCGCCGCCATCATCCTTTGTAGCATCATCAATTGAATATTTCCGTGCGGTATCCGCGAAAGAAGCGCCGTTCTGAATTTCCGAAATCGCGGATTTCATATCATCCTCGGTATCAGTAACGATGATCGAGAATCTCACTCTTTCAGGAATCTGCCAGCGTTGCTTGTTGTTCTCATAATATTTTTTCGCCATATCCTCCGTAATATCCACGCCAACTTCTTCCGCAAGCAAATCGCGTTTTTTAATAAAAACCTTCTTTGCGAGAAGTTCCCGATAAATAGCATCCCGGACTTTATCCATATCAAAAGCGTTCTCAAGGGTTTTGATCTTTTCCTCACCGTATGTGCTGGCAAGCATTTTCTGCGGTTCGTTCCTGTCCACCTCGACTCCCAGAGATTCAGCCCTTTGAGAAATCGCCATGTTCTCTATCAGTTCCTGCAGTATTTCCTGGCCATGCTTTCCAATGAGAAAAAAGAGCATTTCCTGTTCGGAAATTTCTTCGCCATTAACCTTGACAACAGTCGGATACACAAGGCAATTCTGTAATGGCTGGCTTAGTTTTTCCACCTTGACAAAGTTAGTCTGCTCATCATCATTGGTTTCGAAGATTGGATAGACAACCTCTATCTTTGAGGTATCCCTGTATTCAGCAAGTTTTTCCTTTACAAAAGGGTCAACCGCTTCCAGCGCAAGAAGATGTCCGATATAATCGCTTACCTCTTTGAATTTTTTTTCAACCTTCTGAAGCCGTTGAGTCGGCATTACGATAAAGTGATTATTTTCAATCGAAATGACATCGCTGAATTTGTTGAGGGGCAATTCAAATATTACATCCTCCAGATTTGTCAACGGCCCGCGGAAGAATCCTTTGGGGATCATTTTACCTATATCGCCGCCATTCCCCGCAGTCGCCTTGTCAATTGAGTATTTAACGGCTACATCAGCAAATGATGTTCCATCTATCAACTCATCATGCGCTTTTTTAGCTTCCTCGGAATTTTCAGCGACAATGATACTGAATCTTACAACAGCGGGACGTGACCACATATCGGAGTTCTGCAGATAATAATCAAGCGCCTTTTCGCGAGTTATCTCTATTCCCTTCTCGGAAATAAGACTCTCAATCATTGCGTCATATACTTTCTCTGAGAGGTGTTCACGTTCAACAGCTCTAAGAATTTTATCAACATCAAATGATTCAGCTAGTTCATCGAATTTAGCCTCACCATACATTTTCATCATTTCTTTACGAGGTTTGTCCGGGTCTATGGTTACGCTATAAAAATCAGCTTTTTGGGCAAGAATAGCATTTTCAATCAGCTCTGCGAGAATATCCTGCCCGTTTCTGCCAATTAAAAAATAGAGAAGTTCGGCTTCATAGATTGGTTCTGAGTTTATCGTAACCACAACGGGCGCAATAAGAGCATCTTTTTTAGCCGCCTGCGCGGATTGATACGGCAGAGGAACACACAAAAATATCACTACTGCCAATAGTACAAGAAAATATTTCTTTGAATTCATTTGAATCTCCGCCAGTTTCATTTTTTTTATATCATGGATGCTATTTCATCCACGATTCCCTTTGCGATGTTTATCTTTAAATCTCGTTTAATTGTTTTCTCGCAGTTTTTATCCAAAACAACGACTTCGTTATACTCAGAGCCAAATCCGATATCTGAACGTGAGATATCATTCGCAATAATCATATCCAGTCCTTTCGATTCAAGTTTGCTTTTTGCTCTTGAAATCATATACTCGCTTTCAGCGGCGAATCCAACTATAAACCTATCCCCTCTGTCTTTTGCGAGGTTTGCGATTATGTCATCCGTTGGCTCAAGTTCAATTGTGATGCCACCATCAGAGCGATGAAGTTTTTTATCTGATTGTTCTTTTGGTTTGAAATCAGCCACAGCCGCCGCCATTACAAGAAGATCGCATGATGGAAATTTCGAATCAAGAATATCCTTTAAATCCGCAGCTGTTTTAAATTTCGCTATTTCATCCACGCCCGGGTCAGGCAGATCAACGGATGAAATAAGCGTTACCTTTGCTCCGCGTTTTTTCAATTGCTTCGCGACAGCATATCCCATTTTGCCACTCGATCGATTTGAAATCACACGAACAGGGTCAATCGGCTCCTCGGTGCCTCCAGCCGTAACAATCGCGTTTATGTTTTTCATGTCACGTGTTTCATCAAGAGCCTTTATTACAACATTATAAATGACATCAACGGATGCCAGTCTCCCCTCCCCTGTCTCACCACAAACGAGTTCACCCTCCTCAGGGTCAATGATAATAACGCCACGTTCTTTCAGAATTTCCAGGTTTTTTTGCGTTGCGGGGTTATGATACATTCGGTAATTCATAGCAGGAACGATAACAAAAGGTTTTTCTCTGGTACCGTAAAATGCCATAGATATTAGAGAAACAGGATCATCCGCAATGCCGGATGCAATTTTCGCAATGATATCCGCGGTAGCAGGAGCGATAAGCATCAAATCCGCAATATCCGCCAGCTCGATATGGCCTACATTTCCCTCAATGCTGCTGTCGAAAATGTCAACGACAGTTTTTTTGGATGAAAGGCATGAAACTGTCAGAGGTGTGATAAATTCAGTCGCCGCTTTGGTCATTACAGGATGCACACAAAATTTGTCCTTCACAAATAGACGAATGAGATCGCATGCCTTGTAAGCCGCAATCCCACCGGTAATTCCAATAATTATGTTCCCTGCAGCAGTCAAAATCATGGTTATCCCGATATTTCGCCAGGATTAATCGTCATCATTTACGCTAATGTCCTCTTTAAGTATCTTGGGAGGATAATCGTCATCCAACACACCAACTTCAGGTCCTAATTCATCAACCTCTTCAACGTTCTTTTCATCAACGGCTTCCTCGCTGCTTTCAGGCGATTCATCAACATCAGTGGCAATGCTGGCATCTAATTTCACCTTTTCAGCATCCATGGAAAGGGGCAGTTCAATCTGGTCACCGTCAGCTGATTCACTCGATTGTAATTTCTTGAAATTAAATTCAACATTACCATCTCTTATTTCGTCCAACGCCTGTTGAAGCGGCTGAGTATTATCACGATCTTTCTTTTTAATTTCAATCGCGCGTCTTCCCGCAACGGCCGCAAGTTCATACATTCCATGAACAGTTTCTAAAAGACTATCGATACTTGGTGTATCCATTCGACTTATCACCTCTGGATAAATTCCTTTTTTTCGATGAATTATCCTAAACCATATATCCATTCGACAACATCAACAGATTAAAAGTTGATTTTAACTGTTCTGCCTGAATGTCTGAATGACTTTTTCATAAACCCATCGTGATCTGTTATATTCACCGCGGATAGCCATTTCGGCATCGTCAATCGCGGTATCAAGATTATCGTTAATAATTATATAGTCGAAATACTTCGCTTCGTCAACTTCACGAACCGCTTCTTTTAATCTCCTTTCCAATTGATCCACGTTTTCAGTGTTTCTGTCCTTTAGCCTTTGCTCAAGTGTTTTTTTATCCGGCGGTACTATAAACAAACTAACTTCGTCCACCATTGGATGCGTTCTCACACTTCTCGAACCCTGGACATCAATTTCCAACACAGCGATTTTCCCCTGCTCAATAAGATCTTTCACATTCTCGACAGGAGTACCATAGAATTGGTCATAAACAATCGCCCACTCCAGAAAGCCTTTCTCCTGAACCTTTTGCTGAAACTCCTCCTTTGTAACGAAATGATATTCCACTCCGTCTTCTTCACCTGTACGAGGTGAGCGAGTAGTCCAGGATGTTACCACTGACATATCCTCAAATCGCTTCAGCAACCCAATAATGACAGAACCCTTTCCTGCACCGGATGGTCCTGATATTACAAGTAGAAACCCTGGATATTTCTTTTCGCTCATCATTTACGCCTTTCAATAAGGTAATCGGCCAGTTTTTTGAGGAAATCTGTTTTAGGAAGTCCAATCAGAGCGTCCTTTGCCCTGTCAACCGCCTGTTGTGCCTGCGTACGCGCTCCTTTCAGCGTGTAAGCTGATACATAATTCGCTCTTTTAATTTCCGCATCATGTCCAACATCTTTCCCGAGTTCCTCGACTGTTGATGTTTCATCTAGAATATCATCCGTAATCTGGAATGCCAGTCCGAATTCCATGGCGTAACTGGTAAGTTTCTCCAGTTCGTTGTCAGGCGCTTTTGCAAGAATAGCACCCATCCTGAGACTTGCGCAGAAAAAACTCGCAGTTTTCATCTGGTGAAGACGAGTTATTCCCTCAAGGTCAGATGCATTTCTTGATGGGTCGAGGTCCAGCACCTGTCCACCCAGAACGCCATCCACACCAAGCGCGTCGGATAGTTCATCAATTACTCTCAGCACTGATTCCGCTGAAAAACGCTTAACACCTTCTCTGGCAATTACACCATACGCCATATTTAAATATGCATCACCAGCTAGAGTCGCCAATGCCTCGTTAAATTCCCTATGAAGAGCAGGTTTTCCTCTTCTTAGCAACGCATCATCCATGCACGGTAAATCATCGTGAACAAGAGTGAATGACTGTATATATTCAAGAGCGACCGCAACAGGAATCAACTTCGATTTTTCCACGCCATACATCTCGCCTGCTGTAATTGCGAGAATTGGCCTTAGGCGCTTTCCACCGTTTAACACAGAATAACGCAACGCCTCCCTGATGCGTGGAGGAAAATCATTATCGTAACGAAGCTGTTTATCCAGTTCAGAGTCGATTTCACTCTTCAAACCGACAAGTTGCTCTTTCAAGTCCATTTTACAGTTCAAACAGTCCTTTTTTAATCACATTTCTTGAGATTACAAGCCGTTGAATCTCGTTTGTACCCTCGTAAATCTGCTTGATTTTGGCGTCGCGCAGATGTTTTTCAACAGGATATTCCTTTGAGTAACCGTAACCGCCCATAATTTGAATAGCTTCGAGACATACTTGAACACACATGTCACTGGCATACATTTTCGCCTGCGCCGCTTCAGAAGTGCATCTTTCACCATTGTCCTTAAGCCACGCGGCATGCATTACAAGCCATCTTGCAGCTTGAATTTCCGTTGCGAGATTCGCAAACTTCCATTGTGCAGATTGAAAATCCGTAATTAACTTGCCAAACTGCTTTCGTTTTTTTGCGTATTCAAGAGCTTCATGCAGCGCCTGAAATGCTATTCCCACAGCCGCGGCGCCCATGCCGATACGTCCGCCATCAAGCACGTTCATCGCAACTTTGAATCCCTTTCCCATATTCTTATCGCCGCCAAGTAAATTTTCATAGGGAACCTTTAGATTTTCGAAGAAAAGCTCTGTCTGATGCGAACCGCGAATTCCCATCGTATCCTCGACATGGCCTGTTGTAAATCCCTCCATTCCTTTCTCAATGATTATAGGAGAAATGCCCATTAAACCTCTTGATGGGTCTGTCATTGCAATGAGAATAATTACGCTTGCAACATCGCCGTTGGTAATCCACTGCTTGTGCCCATTGACAAGAAAGTGTGATTTGTCCTCTGATAGAATAGCGGTTGTCTGGATGTTAGACGCATCGCTTCCAGCTTCCGGTTCAGTCAGTGCGAACGACCCGATATATTCCCCTGTAGCTAGTTTTGGAAGATATTTTTTCTTCTGCTCATCTGTTCCAAAGTTGATTATGGAATAACAGCAAAGCGAGTTATGGGCACCCATTAAAGTCGCGAGTCCGGCCTCACCTCTTGCTAGTTCCTCAGCTATTATCACGGTTTGTGTGTATGTCAATCCGGCACCGCCATATTCAGCAGGAACATAGGGGGCGAGATATCCAAGTTCACCCAATTCCTTTATTAGTTCCTGCGGTATCTCACGCGATTCATCAATTTGCTTGCCAAGTGGAAGCGCTTTTTCCTGCGCCCACTTGTGAATCGATTCTTTTATCATGCGAGTTTCTTCATCAAGACTAAAATCCATTTTTTAACCTCCGGGAGTTCGGCACTCCGTTTGTTTTTGTTTTAAATATATAATCCTGCAACCACACCTGAATCAAATGTGGTTGGAAATAAATTTCTTACGGTGCTTTAATAACCAAACACGCGTTCTGGCCGCCAAATCCAAAAGAGTTTTTCATCATATACTTAATCTTGTGTTCACGCGATTCCCCAGCGACATAATCAAGATCACAATCCGGGTCGGGGAATTCGTAATTCGCGGTTTGATGAATCATTCCGTGCTGCATTCCCATAAGGCTTGCTGCCAGTTCAATCGCACCGCTTGCGCCTAGAAGATGTCCGACTACCGATTTCGTTGAACTAATCGGAATTTTATACGCCCTGTCGCCAAATACCGCTTTAATAGCCTCCGTCTCTGCTTTATCGTTTAGTTGAGTGCTTGTTCCATGCGCGTTTATGTAATCAATATCATCTATGGAGATACCGGCATCCTTCAAAGCCATGTTAATGCACCTAATAGCACCTTCTCCGCCGGGAGATGGCGCTGTAATATGGTATGCGTCCGCGCTTAAACCGTAGCCGATTACCTCACCGTAAATTTTCGCATCACGTTTTTTAGCGTGTTCCCACTCCTCTAACATAATAGTAACGCCGCCTTCTCCTACAATAAAACCGTCACGCTCTTTGTCGAAAGGCCGGCTGGCTTTTTCAGGAGCGTCATTGCGTTTGGACAGGGCGCCCATGTTGGCAAAGCCGGCATAACCGGATGGAACTACACCGGCTTCCGAACCGCCTGTCAACATTGCATCCGCGTTTCCGAGCCTGATATGGTTAAATGACTCTCCCAATGCGTGTGTTGATGATGCGCATGCTGTTACAACCACAAAATTAGGCCCCTTTAGCCCATGATGAATCGCTACTATACCGCTTGACATATTTGGAATTGACGCCGGAATATAAAAAGGCGAAACGCGTTTCGGTCCAGCATTGTCGAGTTTTACAGCATCCCTGCAAAGGACTCCCAAACCACCAATTCCGCTGCCAAGTATGACGCCAAATCTATCCCTGTCGCATTTATCCAAATCGATTCCCGAATCCTCCACGCACAATTTCGATGCGGCAATCGCGAAATGTATAAATCGGTCAGTTCGTTTAATTTCCTTTGCGTCCATGAACTCTTCCGGCTTGAAATTAATACATTCACCGGCAATTTGAACCGAGTAATCTTCAACATCAAAAGCCTGAGTCCGTCTGATACCGGAAATCCCATCCCGTGCATTTTCCCACAGGATATCATTGCCCGTTCCAAATGTTGAGATAACTCCCAAACCTGTTATTACTACCCTGCGTTCCACTAAAACCTCCAGGGATTTCATAATGATAAATATAATATATAAATCTTAAAAAACAGCGCCGCCGCCGGTTACGGTTAATTCGCAGCCGCTTATATATCTCGCTTCGTCGCTTGCAAGAAACCGTACAGCATAAGCTACTTCCTCAGGTTCTCCAAATCTTCCCATCGGAATTCTGCTAATGAAAAACTCTCTTCTTTCATCTGTTATGTCATCAAGCATTTTTGTGTTTATTATTCCCGGGATAACTACATTCGATGTAATATTCCTCGACCCCAGTTCCAAAGCCAGCGATTTTGATAATCCATGCAAAGCCGCTTTGCTGGCGGAATAAAGCGTTTGCGCCGGTGAACCCGCAGTCGCGGCCGGTGATGAAATATTAATTATTCTTCCGTATCTATTTTTCATCATGTGTTTCACCGCAAGCCTGGTCAGGTTCATTAGTCCAAACAGGTTAGTGCCAAACACGAAATCCATATCAGCATCTTTCTGGCGGATAAACAATCCCTCCTGATTCACTCCCGCGTTGTTTACCAGAATATGAAGATTTTCAGATTCATCAATGATTTGCGAAATAATAGAATCGCGAGATTTTGAATCCGTTATATCGCCCGAAATAGCAACCGCCATACCGCCGTTTGATTCTATCTCACTTACAACCTCATCCGCTTTTTGTGAGTTCTTATTATAATGAACATAAACCTTCGCTTCAGCTGATGCCAGCACAACAGCAATCGCGCTTCCTATTCCGCCGGATGCGCCTGTAACCAGAGCGGTTTTATTTTCCAGTTTGAAATCCATCAGTTGTCTTTTACATCAACCCCAATTTCCTTAAGCGATGCAAGAGTATTCATTAGCTGTCCCGGATTGCTCACATTGAACAGTTTAAAATCAGCCATATCGCTGTACCCGCGTTTTATCATTGGCATAAGTACAGTAGGACCGAATTCTATAAACGTGTCTATTCCCTCCGAAAGCATAAATCTTACCGATTGATCCCACAAAACGGCATTCGCAATTTGCTCCGATAAAATGTTCGGCAATTCACCACAGTCCTGATTTGGTACACCGTCAGCGTTTGTAATCACCGGGTAATGCATTGGATGAAACTCGGTTACAGCCAGTTCCTTTGAGAATTTTTCCCTCGCGGGATCCATCATTCGACTGTGAAACGGAGCGGAAACCTTAAGGGGAATCGCTTTTTTAATTCCATATTCAGGCGCTTTTTCCATTGCAAGTTTCACAAGTTCCTTTTCACCTGAAATGACAATCTGAGATGGAGTGTTGAAATTAGCGATTTCGAGGCATCCATCCAGGCCAAGGTCGGTTATAAGTTTCCCAATCTGCATTAAATCCCCTCCCAGAAGCGCCGCCATACCGCCTTCACCAATTGGAACAGCGTCCTGAATGAACTGCCCCCTTTTATTTACAAGCCTGACTGCATCTTTCAACTCCAACGCCTGCGAAACAACAAGCGCGGAAAATTCACCAAGTGAATGTCCGGCAAGATATACAGGTTCAAGGTCGCATCTTTTTCGAAATGCTCTGAAAGCGGCTACGCTTACTGTCAATATCGCCGGCTGAGCAAATTCAGTTTTGACCAGTTCCTCAATAGGCCCTTCAAAAATAAGGCTAATGAGGTCAATATCGATAGCTTCATTCGCCTGTTCGAAAACCTCACGGGATTCGGGAAATTCATCATATAGTTCCTTTCCCATACCTATTTTCTGTGCCCCCTGCCCGGGGAATACAAATGCAGTTTTCATATTTTACAACGCTCTACGGCATCCAAACCGTGCATTTTTATTCTTTAGGTGAACAACTCTATTTATTTTGAATAGCAGAGGAGGTAAACCCACTGCGCACTATATATCCATGCTGATGTTTTTCTTTCCGTTTACACCAGCCGGAACTGTAATCTTCTGTTCCTCAATCGCTTCCTTCGTATCCGCTATCGCTGTTGAATCCTGAAGTGTATTTTCAATTCCCCATTCCATCAGGGCGGCTGCGTATGTCAACCCGGCGCCGAAAGTAAGTATTATCATCTTGTCGCCTTTTTTAAGCCGGTTATCCTTGAAAGCATCATGTACGCATAAAGGAATGCTTGCCGCGGTGGTATTTCCATAACGGTCAATGTTGTTATAACTCTTTGTCGCCATATCAAGATGAAGAGCTGACATTACACCTTTCACAATTCGAATGTTCGCCTGATGAATACATACCATGTCTATGTCATCCAGAGTCAAACCATTTCGCTGTGTGATTTCCCGTGCAAGTTCCGCCATGTGCTTTATCGCAAGTTTGAAAACTTTGTTGCCTTCCATTTTTACAGTGTGCATATTCTTTTTGACAGTTTCAAAAGATGTCGGATTCAAACTTCCACCAGCCGGCATATAGAGAATTTCTCCCTGACGGCCATCCGCCCTGATTATGTAATCAACCAGACTTCCCCTGTCTTCCGGCACATTTTCAAGAACAACCGCTCCAGCGCCATCGCCAAAAAGTACGCAGATCCCACGGTCATTGTAATCAATAATCGAACTCATAACTTCACTGCCGACAACCAACACCTTTTTAACATTGCCAAGCGCCATTTGTCCGTGAGCAATTGAAAGCGCATAGATAAATCCGCTGCAAGCCGCGAGAACATCAAACGCTCCACAATCCCCGGCTCCAAGTTTTGCTTGAAGCGTACACGCTGTTGATGGAAATAATCTGTCTGGAGTTACCGTTGCGACAATGATAAGGTCAAGTTCCTCGGGAGCAACACCGCTCATTTCAAGCGCTTTCACAGCAGCTTCGTATGAAAGGTCGCTGTTTGGTGTGCCTTTTTCAACAATGTGCCTTGTCTTCACACCGGTTCGTTTGGTAATCCACTCATCAGATGTGTCGAGATACGATTCAAAATGAGCGTTATCCAGTGTTTTTTCAGGAACATACATTCCAATACCGGTAATTGATACATTTTGAATATTATTATTCATATCCGTTTACTCCATATCATCAGAAGCCCCGGTAATAACCGCGGTTTCTTTCATGTTGTTTGCTATTTCTTCAGAAATACTTCCAGCCAGGTTCGCATTCGCCAATTTTTGGGCAAATTCAAGAGCGTTAGCTATCGTCGATGCCTGCGATTTACCATGAGTAATTACCACATTCCCCTTTACACCCATTATCAAAGCGCCACCGTATTCACGCCAATCCATCTTTCTTCTTATCGATTTAACCGAACCGCTAATCAGCATTGCCCCAAGACGCTCTTTCCATCCACTGCTTGAAACTATCTCTCTGAAAGCATTAAAAAATACTGTCGCGGTTCCTTCAAGAGTCTTGAGCATGATATTCCCTATGAAACCATCACATACTATGACATTCGCTTTGCCATCAAAGATTTCATTTCCCTCAATGTTACCAATGAAATTTAATTTACTTTCACTGAGAAATTCATGTGCTCTTTGAACAATCACGTTTCCTTTTGATTTCTCTTCACCGATGTTCAAAAGCGCAATCGACGGCTTCTCTTTTTTCAGTACTTTCTTTGCGTAAAAATGCCCCATGACAGCAAACTGATAAAGGTTTTCAGGTGAACAGTCAGTGGATACACCGGCATCCAACAACACTGATTCAACTTTTGGCGTGGGCATAGGAATTGCAATTGCGGGACGAAAAATCCCAGGCGTGTCTCCAAGCACCCATTTAGCCGCAACGAGCATCGCTCCTGAATTACCGGCGCTTAATACTGCCGACGCTTTTTTATCCCGAGCCAGTTCAAAAGCGCGCGCCAGTGAATTGTCCGGTTTCTTTTTCATTGCGCGAACAGGTGAATCGCCCATTTCTATCTGCTCTGAGGCATGAAAGATTTTCAGGCAGTCTCCGCCGGAATTGCCAAGTTCCTTTCGGATAACCTTTTCATCCCCTACAAGTATTACATGGACTCCTTTCGATGCGGCAATAACAGCTCCCTGAACAATCGCGGATGGCGCATTATCGCCACCCATCGCATCAAGGGCAATCCATTTAATTCCGTTATTCAAGTCGCTGTCTTTTCTATCCATAACAAAATTAGCAGGCAGTATCAAGCATAAAAAAATAAACCTTCCATGCTCCCTACCGGCGAGCTTTTAGCAAAACGATAATTATAAGTGATTTCAACATGATTTTGAAATGTTAATTTTACTTTTTGGCGATGTTAATCTTTATCAATCAAAGAAAAAATCCCCCGCGTGAGCGGGGGATATACTTGTTCATCATCGTGAACCTTGATACTTAAATAATGGTTCTACGGATCAACGGTGCAGATTGTGATACCAGCATCGCTAAGAACATAAAGCATGTCATCAGCTTTGTCGTAATCCATTCTAATCGGGGCGCCGTTTCCACTCCATCCTGATGACCAGATCCAAGTAAGACTGTCGTCAAACTTCTGGAATCGATATTCACCAGAACCATGGTCTTCGAGTGTGAGAATGTTCCCTGCAGAATCAACTGCCAGGTCACGACCGCCTGAGAATTGTTCATCATCTGTGCCATATGTACCGTGGGTTGCGATTGTTAACGCATTTCCATCATAAGTAAAGCAGGTACCTACAATGGAAATGAAACCCGCCGAAGAAGTTGTGTATAAAACAGCTTCATTATTAGTGCTCGGCATGTGGTGCATACCTTTGATTCCATAATCATCCGGGAAGAGAAAACTAGCGGACAAGTTATAACCACCCAGAGCAAAGATGTTGGAATCATCGAAACCTATCATCCAGTTTGCAGGTACACAAGACGGGTGGATCCTGGCGATACATGTCACACCGTCTCCACGGCCCGGAACATCAACTGTATCTGTTACATCATCAACAGATCCAGCGCCAGTGCCACACTGGAAATGATAGCAGCATATTCCTGTAGTCGCTGTAGTTCCGGCAACAGACCATGGAGCAACTCGAGCACCAGCAAAATTGGTAACAAGAGTTCCGCCAGTGGAAACATCAATCCGGTTAAACTCGCGACTACCCCAACCAGACCCGGTTTGCGGTTGCGCCATACCTGTACCGCCTGAGTTGATAACCTGCATGCTTGAAAGGTCATTCGCGTACTGGAGAGCTGTTCGAGTTCCAGTGTTTTCATAACCACCAGTATTTCCAGTAGCAGGATGGTCCGCAACGACATATACAAACGAATCATCCTGAACACCTATATCGAACCATTCATCTTCATCAATAATTGGCTCAAAATCTTCCGGGTAGACATGTATGATCATGCAGGTGTCAACTGTGACTTCGCATGTATCGAATACTGTTACGTTTGGAACTGAGCAGCTGTCTGTCGCCCTTACGGCAACGGTATAGGTAACAGGATCTTCAGGAGGAGTTCCGCAGTTCGGATTGTCGAAGGGGCCAAGAAGTACTGCAGCGCCTGTTCCATCTACATCGAATGTGGTACCGTCATAATCCATATCCCATTCAATAGAAACAATTGGATCTCCACCATTCGCACTTCCAACAGTACATGTGAAGTTAATACTTTGCCCTGAGACAACTCCGCTTACCGGACATGTTGGTGTGTCAATTGTTCCTGTAATAGGGCCACATCCAAGAACCACAGTAGCTGTAAAGATCTGATAAGTCGCATACTCCGGCATTGAATAGTGAACAAGCTCGACTCCGTCAGGTGAATCGATCATGAAATCCCGACCATCTGCCGGTGCCATTACCGCACGTTCATCTGTAACCTTGACAAGGCCAGTGTACTCACCAGGTGCAAGCAGATTTTCATTAGCTATTGCCAATGTGTAAACCCACGGGTCATCAGGCAGGCCGGTAGCGGTAGGAACATCAGGAACTGCCAAAGTGTTGAGAGCGGTATTCATTCCCGGAATCTCAACTGAAACGCCTGATGGTTCACTAGCGGCATAAATTTCAGATGGGTCTGCATCAGCAAAATCTGCAGCAGTTGCTACAGTAGCGCCAATCTGCCAGTCATAAACATCAACAACAACGTTATAAGTTGCAACGCTGTCATTGTCATCCCAGGTATTACCCATAGCTGGTGGATCCACGCCCTCAGGCGGTGTTACAGCTACTTTCCACGCGGCTTTTCGGTTAAACTCAGGATTGTAGTACTTCGGGTGAAGCCTGTCGGGTCTCCTCGCACTGAAACCATATCCCATTGTGAGATACATATCGAACGTCATTGCGGGTCCCGAAAGGTTGAATCCGACATCGAATGATAGTCCCACTGTACCCATCTCGAACTTATTCAATGTTGATGTGCCAGTATCGCTGTCATCAATGACAAGGAAATATGGCAATGCGGCATCGTCATCGATAACATCCGCAAGCTCAGTGGTAAAACCATCCGGGTCAACACAATTGTCAGGATACACACTCTCTCCTGTCAATGCGTAGGTTACAGGCGTTCCTCCAGTTGGTGCAATTACCATCGCGAGATCGAATACATCGAGATCAAGGCGATTCGCCGCGGTTGGCGGCTCACTGGTGTTACCCTTCTTGAAAGGATGGCTTATTTCAAATGTTAACAAAACATTGCCGTCCGGGGTTATTTCAACACCAGTCATTTTCAAACAAGTCGGGCAGGGCTTTATAGTGAAAAACCCTAGACCGCTAACGATATAATCCTCCCCAATAGCTCCTACGCGTTTTGATACAAGTTCAGTTGTCAAATCCGAATTGATTGTCAGCTCATAAGCGCCAAACAAACCAATCGCGTTAAATGAACTTTGTGCATCAGTCACGCCAATAATCGGTACATTATCCATTGAACCTGTTGTTTTCTCCGGTGTTAGTGGGTTGGAGCCACCACCGCTTGAACATCCAATCAGGAATGCAACAATGGTTAGTACGATTACTAATACAAAAAATCTAATGCGGACCATTACAAACCTCCAAAAAAGAATTGAACTTAGTAAATAATTGCTAGATGGAATATTACTTAATCTATGGACGTAAGCTGCAAAGACAACGCTTTGTGCTTTCTTCCATGCTCGCATTATAGTAAAAGTTTCACCTTAATTCAATTCTTATTTAAAAATATTTTACCAAAATAATTCACTGCTCAGCTACATCTCCACACTAGCTCGCTTTCACGGAGCATGCTCAGATAGAACCTCTAAATTCATATTTTATCGATTTCTCTCTCAACGTTGACACTTTTTGTCGTATAATGATGCCAGTTGTTATCAACTGATTTTCTCGAACATGTTATTTCCGGAGGGATAAAATGAGAATATTTAACTTTTTTGCCGTTCTTTTGGTTTTGATTTTCATCGGATGTTCATCCGGCAAATCACCTGTAACGCCCGATTTTAGCGAACTGTCGGAGTATTCCGACTGCCTGCCCGTTATTGGGCTGATTGAATCTGGAGAATCATCCAACGCTATCGGAATGATTGGCGCTTACGAGATGACTGTAAATTCTGATGAGAAAACAGCTGAACTTGTAACCAAACGCGTTTCCGCATTGGGTGAGTCATATATTGTAAGCGGTTTATCCTACTTCACAACTGTTCCATGCAAGGATTGCCTTGCCATAACGGGACTAACCTTAACCGGTGAAGGATATGTGAAAATCAATTTCGATGTAAGACACCCATTTAATCCGGGAGACCCATTGGAACCTCCATCCGCTAAAAATCGACTTGATCTCGATATTTTCGATACCACTTTGATTATCATGCCAAAAAATCGCACAACTACATACTTCCCAAAAACATACACGAGTATCTATCATGAAATATGCCCTCATGCGGATGGCTTCACGCGTGAATTGTCCCAGCTGAATGAGGAACTTTCAGCATGCCCATATTATCTAATCGTTGATGATTCCGAAACCGGTGTGAACACTTTCAACAAATTGGCTATGGGGCAGTACGAGACCATAAATGTCTATCTCAATACTGAAGGAGTTACCACATTCGATCTCTACCTGACAATGGGATACGGCGCAAGCGCGACTTTTTTCGAAAGGCTTGATCCACAATATTTCAATCCTGAGTTTAATAGAAAGAACGCCTGGAAAGTTGAGGTAATTCCACCCGAGGGAGATGACGCACCTGATCCTGAAAACACATGGACTGATTACGATTCCACCACTCCACGCACTGTAACTGTAAAAGTCTGGGATTGGCAGCATGGTTGCACGGATATTTCAAATCCTCCTGTCGGGCATGGGGATATCGCGTTCCCATCTAATGTCGCGAAAGTACAAGTGGAAATCCCCGGCATGTTGAATCACCTGCCTGAATCCGATACTCCAGTTAGCGGAACAGGCATTAACGCTGATGATCCGTTGGTTTACGAAATTGAAATCGCAAACGAAAGGCTGCTTTCTGAGGGTAAATATCCCGGTCTTGTTCGTGTCCTTGATGAACGGGAACCGCTCGCTATTGGTGAACCGGGTGTAACCGATTCGCTTATTAATGTTCCTGACGGCGTATCCATTGAATGGCTCGGAATGCCTGAATATGCTACATACCAGGTTTTCACTGCAAGCGTTGTTGTTCATCCATGCAACGCATTTGGTGCGTTAACCACACCACCGGACGATGTATTCGATACAAGAAGCGGTGAAAATGTTATTTTCATTCTGGATGTCGAGGTTGCAGGCGGTAATCTGGCCGCATACTGGGTTGACTGGGGAACCGGTGATTATACCGAATCAAACACAACGGGAGAATTCGAACAGATATTCATTGATGATGACTGCCCCGTTTTCGCGGATGATACTCATATTGTTAGATTCGGCGTTGAGATGGATTGCAATCCGGGTTTCATTATAGATATAGATGAAGTAACTATTAATGTGACTGAGTGTCCCCTGTGTTATTCGGATGGTTCAATCACATTGCCATCGGGAGAGGAATACGACGCTGAAAGCGCGGAGATTATCACTTTCACACTTGAAACGACTCCTGTTGGAGGAAATATAATCAGCTACTGGGCGGATTGGGGTTCCGGCGAATTCACTGAATCAAGCAGTGAACCTGAATTCACGCACCAGTACTTCGATTCTGACTGCCCATTTTTCGCGGATGACCGTTATTTTGTACGGTTCGGAACTGAACTCGACTGCTATTCGGGGAACATCGTTGAATTCGACGCAATCATGGTCAACATATCAACTTGTCCTATATGTAATGCCACAGGTGAAATTACATCTCCAACCGGAACTGAATACGATGCCGCAAGCGGTGAATTGATAAATTTCGTTCTGGATGTCGTTCCTGAAGGAGGCGAGATTGTCGCATACTGGGCGGATTGGGGTTCCGGATCTTATGAGGAATCGAGCGCACTTCCTGAAATGTCTCACCGATTCATCGATGATGACTGTCCCTCCTTTGCGAATGATATCTATATCGTTAATTTTGCCGTAGAGATGGACTGCAATCCCGGATACATGATTTTCATTGACACAATTACAATTAATCTCACATATTGTCCGGGAGACCCAAATCCGGTTGATGATTTGACTATTACTGTGAATCGTCTTGGATCAAGCGATCAATACAGAATTCACAACTTCGCTCCCTTCACGCTCACATGGGCTGACCCGGGCGGGGATACGTTCGATTACGCAATTTATCGCGATTCCGACCCTTCAGATGGTTTGATTAACAATCTCGAACTCGTAGGAATTAGCGCTGATACGGACTGGGATTCGCCATCATCTCATCTCGATTTGGACGGCATGAGATATGTGGAGGGAGCATCGTATGTGGTTTATTCACGCAATATCGCCGGTTCGGAGGCATCATCTGGCAGCCAGATAGCGCATGTGATAGTATCCAGCGCTGAAACCGCCCCATACTGGTCGCCGTTCAATTCAGAAGGTTGGACATCAAACAACGAATCGGGGGAGACATCCGATTATGAGTTCTTCCCATTTGTAAGCTATGAATATCCAGCTGGAGGTTCAAAAGCGGTCTGGTTTGGGCACAAGCTGGGGAGTGCAAGTATTGGCAGATGGAAAGGAATATCACGGGAAACTCCCGATGTCCCTGATTCAACAGTCAGAATTCTCGATTTCTCAATGGAAAAACATCGGTACGGATGAGGTGACGGTTACTGGAACATGCCAGGTGGCATGATTATCGGAACTTGTTCATCACCACAGCCAACCGCCGGTTTCTCAGATTCAACGAATATCGACGTCGCGAAAGCGTATTCAACCGGCAGTTACACAGGTTACATGATTTCTGATTCGCTAGTACCAACCATTTTCGACAGTGTCCCAAGCGGATATAATTCGTGGCGATGGTCATCAATCTCAGGAAGTTCCCGCTATCTATGCGGTGGCGATTTAAACGATCCCACAGACGGCGGCAATCCGGATGACCCGTACGTTATTGTACAGATTTGCGAATCAGTTTTAGCGCCGGGTAAAAATGTCTATATAGGTCTGGATGACTTTTCAATCGTGATTTACTAAGGTTTGCACTTAAGACAGTGATTTGGAAATAGATCTGTCCATCACCGGGGATATCGCGCGAGGTGACATTCTTATCTCGCTTTTCTGCATCCCTGCAGTCTTTATCGGAACTTGGGTGGGTATAAGGATTTTCACTAAAACACCGCATAGCGTATTCAATCGAATTGTGCTTTGCTTGCTTAGCGCAAACGCGCTGATTCTGATTGTAACATCTTTACTGTGATGTGGTTTAACCTGGAATATATCAAAGTGCCATTGCCGGGAGATTCGGCATCCTTGCCGGAAAGTTTGGTGCTTCAGCACCCCTGTCTGCAAGGATGTTTAAACAACAATAGGGATAAGGTTTTTAATGTCAATCTCAGACGAATCTGGCTCCTTGAAGAGTCGGCTGGCACCTAATATCTCTATCCCGACCATCTTCTCACCCACAGCAAAATCAATCGCAATGTCATCAGTTAATCACACAACCCGACATTCGTGCTCCCCTTCAATGAGTCGAATATATAATGCATCCGCTTCTTTATCATATGAAATTTTCATTTCGCATCTCCTTGCTGGAAAAAACCAATTTGAAGGTTAAGTACTACAAGGAAATCATTTCCTTAATATTTTAACAAAATCATCGACGGATAATCCTGCGGTTCGGATAATTGCTCTCAAAGTCCCAGGGGCAAGCTCACGATGCATTGGAATTGATAAACTAGCAATGTTTCCAGATTTAAGCATAATAACATGACTACCACGTTGACGATCAACACGCCATCCCCCACGCTCGAAAGCCTTTACGGCATCGGAACCTGAAATCACAGGAAGTTTTGGCATCTAAACATTAACCTCAACTTCACGTATGGTCACAGTTAATGGCATACCAGCAGATACACGCGCTTCAAGACATCCTTGGATTGCTTCCTGTATATTCACCAACGCTTCTTTTTCAGTCTTGCCTTGTGAAATACAACCAGGGATCGATGGGCATTCAACTACAAACATGCCAGTTTCATCTTGTTCCAATGTTACGATTAGTTTCATTTGTTTACCTCCACTTAATTTTACCACTTGTTAAAACCATAATCCAAAAATGCAAAAAGTCATGGCGATGACCTACTCTCCCACCTTGCGGCAGTACCATCGGCGCTGAAGGGCTTGACTTCCATGTTCGGGATGAGAACGGGTGCTATGTTTCAGAGAAGGTCCAAGAATGTTTCCAGGTCAATTTGG
>JAGGVT010000202.1 GCA_021157815.1 bacterium
CAGTTTTATTGTAGCCCGGCTTCTCATTAGCCGGGAAAACACAGGTAACATTCACGCAATACCCCGGTTAATGAGAAACAGGGCTACCAATAACTAACGATCAGTCTCTCCAAGCACGATGTCAATACTGCCCAGAATCGCGATTAAATCGGCAATCGCCATACCGCGTGACATTTCGTTTAACGCTGACAGGTTGATCAGGCAGCTTGATCGGCAGTGCATTCGCCACGGTTTGTTTGTGCCGTCTGAAACAACATACATTCCGAGTTCGCCGCGAGGCGCCTCTACCGCAGTGTAAACCTCACCTTTAGGAGGTTTGATATTCCGTGGGACTTTTCCGATATGCTCCCCGGCAGGAAGCCCCATGAAAGCCTGCGCTATTAGGCGCATTGCCTGTTTCATTTCATCCAGGCGAACTTCCCATCTTGCGAGGCAGTCGCCTTTTTCTCTTGTTATTACTTCGAAATCAAATTCGGGATAGACACTGTAAGGCTGATTCTTTCGTAAATCCCAATCGACACCGGTAGCTCGCAACATGGGTCCGCTTAGCCCGTATCTGATTGCCGTTTCAGAATCAACGATGCCGACTTCATTAAAGCGAATCAGCATTATTTCATTTTGGAAAATCAGGTCATCGTAGTCGCGCCAGTGCTTTGGGAATCCACGTATGAATTCCTCAATCAATTTCATCGCGCGCGGGGTAACATCACGCATTACGCCACCGGGACGGATATAGTGATATGTCAGCCGAGCGCCGGAGATTTCCTCGAATATGTCAACTATTTGTTCGCGATGCTGTACCGCCCACATGAACGGGGTGTATCCGCCGATGTCGTTAATCATCGTTCCGAACCAGAAAAGATGGCTGGCTACACGCTGGAGTTCGAGAACCAATACGCGGATATACTCCGCGCGGCGAGGCACTTCCAGTCCCATGAGTTTTTCAATCGCCATACTGGCGACATGGTTATTCGCCATCGACGCCAGATAATCCCATCTGTCGGAATACGGCACACCCTGAATGTAATTCAAATCCTCGACAGTTTTTGAGTAGGCTCGGTGAAGGTAGCCGAAATACGGGGTTATTTCCTTTACGATTTCACCGTCGCAACGCAGGATTAATCGCAGTACTCCGTGTGTTGACGGGTGCTGTGGCCCCATGTTGAGAATAAAATCATCGGAACCTTCGATGGTATCTTTCTCAGCTCGTTCTATGCGTGTAAGTGTAAATGCCATTATTTACGTTTCAGTTCGTTTTGCAATTTCATCCTGCAACCAATTTTGCAGGCGTTCCTTTTCGATTTGCATTTGTTCAAGCCAGCCTTCTGGCAGGAAAGCATCCATTGCTTTCAGGTCATCCGGGTCTCCGCCTTTGGGATAATCTTTCAGCAGCGGGAATCCGCGCATTTCCTCGTGAGTGAGAAGCCGCCGTAAATCGGGATGGCCATCGAACTTAACGCCGAAAAACTCATACGTTTCGCGTTCCTGAAAATCGGCGGTTTCCCAGATTCCATAAACGCTGGGAAGAACTCCATCCTTTCGCGGACACCGCGCCACAACAGCGAGTCCGCCGGGACCCGGGATGCTGGCAAATATATAAACGACCTCGAGATGAGTTAACTGGTCAATGCCGGTGATACATCTTAAGTAATTCATCGGGATTTCATCCCAATTCGCGATTGTCTCCATGACCCGCAATAAATCATCGGGATTGACGAGAAGGCAGATGTAATCCTTAACCCGGTCACGGTCTATTTCGACGGATTTTATATCCCTTACCAGTTCCTTTATCCTAGTTTCGAGGATGTCCGTTGTGTTTGAATATGTCGATTGGTCAGCCACGATTTATACTTTTGCCATTGACTCTTGTGCAATTAGTTCCTGCAGTTTGATAAAGCCCTCCAAAAGCGCTTCCGGACGGGGAGGGCATCCGGGAACATAAACATCAACCGGGATAATCAAATCAACGCCCTGAACGACATTGTATGTTCCGGCGTAAGGGCCTCCTGAAATAGCGCAGCTGCCCATAGCGATTACCTTTTTGTGTTCAGGCATCTGGTCATAAAGCAGGCGGACGTTTTGAGCCATTTTGTGGTTGACGGTTCCGGCGATTATCATTAAATCGGCCTGCCTTGGAGTCGCGCGGAAAACCTCAGCGCCGAATCGCGCCAGGTCGAATCGGGGTGATGTCGCGAGAATCATCTCGATTGCGCAGCACGCAATACCAAATGTCATGGGCCAGATAGAATATTTTTTTGAGTAATTTATAACCGTGTCAATTGTGGTCGTTAAAACACCAGGCGGCAGTTCCTTTTCAATTAGTCCCATGTGAGATACCCCTTTCGCCACGCGTAAACCCATCCCAGCAAAAGCAGGAAAAGGAATACAAGCATCTCACCGAAAATCGGGAAGCCAAGCGTGATAATGGTTTGAAACTCACTCAGGTGCGGAGTTTTAAGGTCGTGGAAAACTGTCGCCCACGGATAGAAGAAAACAACCTCGGCATCGAATATCAAAAACAGCAGCGCAAAGAAATAATAACGTATGTTGAATTTAACCCATGCTGATCCGACCGGCGGTTCGCTGCATTCGTAAGTGCTTCGCTTTGCCGGATACGGGTCGGACGGCGCAAGCCATTTGGCAAGGAATATTGCGATTAAGCCGACAGCAATCGCGCCGAATATGAACCACAGAACTATGCCGTAAGCTGCGTAATAGCTGCCGTAATTGTTTACTATCCAGTTCGCGCCAGTTTGGCTTGTTTGATTTATCGCGTTTGCTGCTGTCTCGTCCACAAAAAGACCTTTTTCTGAGCATGAAAATAGAAAACAAAATCTTAAAGCCCGTCAAATCAAAAGTCAAGATTAACAATGATAATGATGAGCATTAATAATCCGGGGAGGTAATAAATGATATTGGATATTTGCACCCCGTAATAAAGGGGACAGTCCACAAGAGGCTTCAAACTTGATGATTTCAACAAGACTCGTTCATAACTCCAGTGTTTATCGCATTTACAAACGTGGCTAGGACAGTACCCCTTTTTTTACTCCATCCAAACTTTTCACAATCGCAAGATTGCCATAGTAATCATTTGACTGGGGCGGTGGCATATTTTATAATCTGTGCTGGTTTTGGAAATTACACAATCAGGGGTGTGAACGTGCATGTTTGAAAATACACTTGTTCTTCTGGGACAGCGGTCGCTTATCACTGTACTGATGATAGCGACACCGATATTGGGCACCGCGCTTCTGACCGGTATCCTGATTTCAATCTTCCAGGCGGTAACATCGATTCAGGATCAGACAATGACATTCGTGCCAAAGATATTCGCGGTCGCGATTGTGCTGCTGTTTCTGGGGCCATGGTTCAGCGCTACGATGGTCTCCTTCGCAACGGATCTCTTCGCTAATCTGGGGATGTATATTGGTTAATGCATTTTCACAGGTTTTCAATAAATTCAAGATATTCAATCCTGGTGATTCCCGCTTTGGTGATTAAATCCTGAATTATCTCCGGCTGTATCTCGTGACCAGATTTGTAGGGTATGGTTATATTATGAACTTTTTCAGGATGGCGATAAACCATGTGTGAACCGCTTTGTGAGGATAGAATATATCCCAAAACCTCAAACAGCTTTGCAGGTTTGATAATTTTACAGGTTTGAGTTTTTTGCTCCCTGACGGTTTTTTTGAGCGTGCTGTCATAAATGAGGTATCCTGCTCAGGCTGATATCCTGCTCATCTCGGAAAGTATTGGTTCGTTGAAAGTTAGTGAATTTAATTTTTCAAACGAATCTATTTTCTGTGAATAGTATTTTCGTTTTGGAATAGGCAGTTTCTTCATCTTAAAACCCAAGCTCTTCAACATGGCATCGATGTTATCTGTTTCAACTGCTTCAATCAGTGAAATCAGAACCATTCCATTTAGATTGGTTATTGCTTCTCTCTTCGTCTTGCCCTGGTCTGTCATTTGAAGTTCCACGCACCTGGCAAAGTCCCACTTGCCACGTTTCCATGAGCGATAGGACAATCGCACTTCGAGTTTCCGATTTAAACGGTCAACTAATATATATGAGTTGTCGGATGAAGTCATTGGTTTTCGCTTCAGTGAAATCGAATTCATAATTAAGTGTATTAATTATATCATTTATAGCTTTTCTACGGTACGGTAATATTAAGAATTACCCCGGCAAAGGGATGCCGGGTTACATGTTGAAGAAGGTGTAAAGCAGAAAATAAAAATCCCCTACTTCACAGCTTTCATTATGACAGTGATGTCCACTGCGACGTTGAAGAGGTGGTGGCGTGCCCATCTGCGGACTCTCGTGGGAATCCACGGTTTTGCCCAGAGATTTATGTAGGTGTATGAGGTTGATTCGATTTCAAATTTGGAGTTTATGCCGTACTCGAATGTCGCGCCGTTGCCGAGGTATTCATCGGTGAAATAACAGAATGTTCTTTCGTTAATGTAGCGGACGTGGGTCGGGTCTTGCGATGCTTGAATCGCTGTGTAATACGGTGCAAGGATTGTCATTAATCCGTCAGGTTTTAATACCCTGTAGCATTCGTTCATGAATGAAATAAGATCTGAAAGGTGTTCGACAAGATGAGCACAGTAGATTTCGCTTACAGATGAATCATCAAACGGGAATTGCTCTCTTTCAATATCGAGGACATAATCGGCACCGACATTATTGGAGCGGTCAATGCCGATGAAACCATCTTTTTTATTGAATCCGCAGCCTATGTCAAGTTTGAAATCGTTTAACTGTGCAATCGAGCCGTTTGAGTGAATTCTTGAACCGTTTGAGTTTGCAATTGAGCCATTCGACTTTGGTAATTCATAAATATTTTTCAACATTCAGTATCCCTCTTATTCTTCAATCAACTTGCGCGCGTCTTTAATAATGTCATCGAGTGTTGGCCGGATTTCATCCAGTACTGCAGGATGGTTCGACCTGCTGTCCCACTCGATTTTGTATGTTCTGTCGCTTTTGACAATTGTTATCGTGTATTTGATATCGTCCATGACATCCATTCCGCCCTTGTACTCACCCACCGCTGCCAGGAGGTCATCCCGACCGACCATCCATGCCACTTTTTC
This sequence comes from bacterium, assembly GCA_021157815.1. Classification (GTDB taxonomy): domain Bacteria; phylum JAJVIF01; class JAJVIF01; order JAGGVT01; family JAGGVT01; genus JAGGVT01. The sequence goes on from JAGGVT010000202.1 coordinate 5,110, forward strand.
GGTGATGGCATCCTGCAGTTCGAACTCGGTTATTTTCTCCCTGCCATGGAAATATTCCGCGGAGCCATCTGATGATATTTCCACCTTATCATTGTATCCAGCCAATCCGCCGGTCATGGAGTATGAGAACGACCAGTTGGATTGTTTTGATTCACCGGCACATGAAATTGCGAATAGTGCGAATGCGAGCAGGAAAAAGAAAAAGGGGACAGAGACCTTTTTTATCAAGCATGAATAAACGGTATCAGCAACAACAGCTGACATAAAAAAACTCTGTCCCCTTTTTCTTTTCAATCACTACTCCTTATTGATGATGATAAAAATGGAGCTGAGGGGGATCGAACCCCTTACCTCCAGATTGCGAACCTGGCGCTCTACCAGCTGAGCTACAGCCCCATGCATAAAAAAATATGCCTGAACTTCCGGCTGAAAATATTATACTATCCAGATTGATAACTCGCAAGAAGCATATAAGACCCAAAATCCGCGATTGATTTTAATGTCATTCCGGGCTTGACCCGGAATCCATCTTTTGCCAACAATTATATGGATTCTGAATCAAGTTCAGAATGACAATCTTTCACCCAATCGGTGAATTCAAGTTAACATGGAAAGCGGGCGTTTCCCACACAACCTGCAAGATACAAGCGTCATGATAATATTCAAGCGCGGATTTTGGGAAAATTTACTCAATCAGGTTGACTGTTTCGATGTGGTATGTGTTGGGGATCATGTCGATTACATGTGTTTTAATCAGTTTACGGCCTGATTGGACCATTGTTTTAAGGTCGCGCGCGAGGGTGTTTGGGTCGCATGAGATGTAGATTATTCGTTGCGCTGGAGATTTGGCTATTGCGTCCGCGAGCGCTTTCGCGCCGGTTCTTGTGGGATCGAGCATGATTATATCAACCGGATTGCCTGGCTTGGTGAGACGTCCTGCGAGTTTTGAGTCGTTTGATTTTTCATACCGGGCGGTTTTGATCTCATTATCGGATACGCTCATGTTTGCTGTTTCGATGGCGTTTGCGTCGCTGTCGTATCCGGTTACAATCGCACCGTTTGCAGCGAGCGGAAGTGAGAGATTGCCCCATCCGCAGTAGATATCCCAAACTCGCTTGTTTTTGATTTCTCCCGCGGATTCGATAACGGTTTTGAGCAAAACATCGTTGTTCAAAAAACTGCTCTGGCTGAAGGAGCCGGTTGGCACCCATGCCTGAACATCGGGGAGCGCGATGCTGAATGCTGTTTTATCTGCGGGATTGTCTTTCCAGTCAACGGAATCGATTTTGTTAATTTCGAGCAGGCTGGAAGCTATTTCATAGCAGCGTTTTGTGTCCTCGCCGGATAATTCCAGCCAGCAGAGCGTTTCGAGCGTAGTCGGATTTTGTATAAGTTCAATGGATGCATTATATTTCAACGGTTCGATATTCTGAAGAACCTGCTTGATTTCCGGGATGAGATCGTTGATGCCATCGTGCAGCAAGGGGCAGTTTTGCATGTCGATTATTTCCCTGCTGCGCGGGGCGTGAAATCCGAAAACGAATTCTGGCGAATTTGTGAAATGAAACCGCGCTCTTGTGCGGTATGCGAGGCTCGTTATGCCGTCCGTGACAGATTTCACTGGAGGGTCGTCAATCCCGCCGATTCGTTTCAGCGCGTTTTGTACGATGTCGAGTTTCCATTTTAGCTGCTCATCGTAATCGATATTAAGCCAATGGCATCCGCCGCACTGCTCGAATAGCGGACATCCCGACTCCTTTCGAAACGGAGATGGTTTTTCGATTTCAACAATCCTGCCGAAAGTAACCGATTTTTTCTCTGATGTTATTTCGACGATGAGCTCGTCCTGGGGTACGGCGTAGGGTACGAAGCAGACTCGGCTGTCGATGTGGGTTACGCCGTATCCGCCGTAGGCTAGAGATTTTATTGTTGCGTTGTGCATGTTGCTCCGGTCTTCTACAACAAATCCTCCAGCTGCGGCATTTGGGAGAGGATTTCGGGGTCGTCGGGGCCTTTGAGGACAATTTGGACGAAATCCTGTTTGCCGTCGTTGTTGACATCCAGTTGATTCTTGTTGTTCATGGAGCCGTAAGCGAGGAGGTAGTATGCGCGCCTTTCGCCGTTGATTTTGACCGGAATGTATGTGAATTTGCCCTCGAAAGGTTTCTCTCCGAGATTGATTGTTGTGAAGTCGGGGATTTTGAAGTGGTCGTCGAAGAGATCGATGAGGTATCCCGATTCGACCATCGCGTCCAGTTCGGATGGGTAGATTCCGTTGGTGTCGCGGGCGTACTCGTCCAGTCCCTGTTTGACCTTTTGCGCCATTGCTTTGACTTTCTCGTCGGCTTTGTTTGATCCGCCGCATCCGGTGATTATGATGAGGCTGAGGATGATAAGGAGTTTGTATGAGTTGTGTATTTTCATTTTGTCTGACCTGTTTTTTTTGTTAGTAGTGTTTGATTATTATAGATTGGATGTTTTGGATTGGCAATTTAATTCGTACCCGGTACAGTTTAATTAGTACCCGGTACGAATTAATTTTGATGTTGGAAGCCTTTCAATCACTACCGAAAAAGTGAGTGTTGAAGCCAATCTGCTGATGTCTATGCAAACGCTCCAATTAATTTGTACCCGGTACGAATAATTTGTACCCGGTACGAATAAAAATATCTCAAATTATTCTCTCTGGATTGCAGCGATTTGCGTGTCGGCGCCGTCTCTTGTTCAGTACATCATTTATAGATAGCATTAAAAGGACAAAGGTTATGGGACGTTTTAAACGAATTGTCATTCCTGGAATCCCGCATCATATCACTCACCGAGGGAATAACCAGAAAAACATCTTCTTTCAATCTGATGATCGAGACAGATACCTTACTCTTCTCAAGCATTACTCGGATAAGCATGATTTTAGAATACTTGCATATTGCCTGATGACAAACCATGTACATATCGTTGGTATTCCTGTAAAAAAAGAAACCCTGCCTCGAGTTATCCGCGACACTCATCAGCGATATTCACTTGCATTAAACCAGCGATTAAAGCGCAGTGGCCATGTATGGCAAAACCGGTATTTCTCATGTCCGCTTGATGAATCCCACCTTGTGGCAACCCTGTGTTACACTGAACAAAACCCCAAACGCGCTAAGCTAGTAGAATATACCTGGGAGTATCCCTGGTCGAGTGCAAGAGTTCATCTGGGGCTTATGGCTGATAAATCCGGGATTTTGGATATGACATGGTGGAATAACAAATTTGATCCTGAAAGCTGGCGAGAGAATTTGCGTGAATCGGTAGATGATAAATCGATTGATGATATCCGTTTTAAAACAGAATCAGGTTTACCTCTTGGTAAAAAAGCTTTTAGAGTTCAATTGGAAAAACGCCTTGGGAGACAACTTGGCAAAAACCCTCGAGGTCGTTATAAAATTAATTAATGTGTACCCGGTACGAATTACGGTACGAATTAAAATGGAAAACTGTGGGGGACTGACGCCCCCATTTTCCGGCAAGGGTGCCGAAGCTCCCGGTGGTGTGTTATCATTCTTGCGTAGAATTTGCAGGAATAAAGGAATATGAACAGGCCGGGATTTCCCATAGCGGTTAAATTGATGCTCGGATTCGCACTGGCAGCGCTTCTGCCAATGGCGCTTCTGGCGGTTTTTGCGTTCCGGTCGCTTGAGGCAAGCCATGAGGGGCGTGAGCAGGAACGTCGGAAGGAAATTCTGTCCGGCGTTAAAATTGAGATTGAACTGTTCATCGAGAATACTCAAAATCAGGTGGAGTCGATTGCAGCCAGTTTCGATGTGCGAAAGAACCTGTCGATGGAACTTGATAACCCGTATTTTTCGCAGAATGAATTTATACAGAGAGCGGGATTCCTTCTGAGCGCGAGCGGGTTTGATTTTCTGGATTTCATCGATGCCGATGGCTTGATTCGCGCGCGGGGGCAGGCTCCGGGGGATTTCAACACGCTGTTCGATAATATTCCGCCGCTTGATTCACTCGATGCCACGCAGGTACTCGTTCGGATATCGCGGCGGAAAAGCGCCAGTGAAAAGCTAACGCCATCGCTTGAGACAATCGCGACTGTGATTGGCACGGATGGTGAGTTGGTCGGGATTGTTGTCGGCGGGTATTATCTGGAGCAGGAGTTTTTTAACAGGCTCGGACGTCCGGGCGGCGAGGGTGGAGTTATTCTCACAGATGGCGATTTTAACGGGCTTGGCAGCAGTTTGCCGAATGATGTCGAAACGCGGTTTTTCAAATACATTTCGCAACTTCAATCCGATCAATTGGCGTACCCGCTGAGAGAGGAGAATCCTGACTGGGGTAAGGCTGATTACAAGGGGAACATTCTCGCGGCGGAATCGCTGTCGGAGTGGTTTGATGAGTCAACGCCGGCCTATCTGATTGTGATTTTCCCGCAGGATGAATTTCGCTCGTACTTATCTGACATCACAAATTCGCTTTTTCTATATTCGATTCTCGCCGCGCTATTGGCGCTGTTTGTGGGACTTCTACTTGCGAGTGGAATATCCGCGCCAATACGCCGCCTTTCAATACGGGCGCTTGAATTCGCGCAGACGGGAAAATTCACTCCGTTTAAAATCAAATCGAGGGATGAGATTGAAGCGCTGGTTAGAAGTTTCAGCCAAATGGCGGATGAACTTGAGACAAATACCCGTCGCCTGATTCAGGCAGAAAAACTGGCGGCGTGGCGTGATGTCGCGCGTAAACTGGCGCATGAGATAAAAAATCCGCTGTTTCCAATCAGGCTGAATGTGGAGAATCTGCAGCGCCTTTACGGCAAAGACCAGAAGGCTTTCGATGAGGCATTCGGTGAGGCGACAGGAACAATCATTGAGGAGGTTGATATCCTGAAAAAACTCGCGGATGAATTCAGCTCGTTCGCGCGCATGCCCAAACCCCTTCTGGAACAGGGGGATATCAACGAATTAGTGCGGAAAGCAATGGAGATGTTCCCGTCGGATGAGAAGGTTACATACGAAATCAATCTCGCGGATGAATTGCCCAAGGTTATGTTTGATACGGATCAAATCAGGATGGCGCTGGTTAATCTGATTAAGAACGGCGCTGAATCGTTTGACAGCAAGGGGGGTACGGTTACAATCGCAACTCATGATATGACAGATAAAAAGAAAATTCTGATTGAGATTCGCGATGATGGCCCCGGCCTTTCGGAAAGCGATATTGACAGGATGTTCACGCCGTACTACACCACGAAGGAATCGGGTACGGGATTGGGTCTGGCGATTGTGGAAAATATAATTAACGATCACGGCGGCAAAATTTGGGCGCAGTCGGAATTGGGTGAGGGTACGACTTTTTTTATTAGTTTGGATGCGGTTGAGGGATAGTATGTTTTTCCCGGGAAATGGATTCTTGGGCTACATAACTTAAAAACGCAAATAATCCGAGCCCCGAACGTTAGTGAGGGGTATGTGATTATTGTTATTACCTCTCACTTACGTTCGTGGCTCGGTTACTAAAATTTTCATCATGGTTTCTCAATAAATAGGAATGGTTGGATTGCCCGCGCTTTTCACCGGGAAAGGGATCCCGGGCTACATTTAAAGAAACAATTGTTACTTTGAACTGCCCTTGACTGTTCCTTCTTTTCCTTTCTTTTTCGCAAGGTCCTCTTCAGTAAGCGCTTCCCTGTGCATGTCTCCGAGGTGGTTCCCTATCCATCTTATTAATCCCTCTTGAAATGCGGGGATTCGGAACATTTCTGTTCCGTGATAATCCCGCTCGTGAATTATTTCAATCTCGACCTGCTTCTGCATGACCTGTGCGAGTTTTGTTGCGGTTTCGAAGGAGTATTTGTCGCCGTCAGTAACAACGACATAAACCGGCTTGTTGTTGATTTTAGCGGCGTCCTTTTCGATTTGAACGCCGTGGTAATCGAGTCCGGGTGAAAGCGCGACAACGATTTTTACCTCTCTGCGGCTGCCGGCTTTTATTACAAAATTCGCGCCTATGCTCGCACCTATTAATCCGAGGAATCGTTTGTCTATGTTATCCCGGCTTAACAGCCAGCCTATCGCGGCGTTGACATCCTTAACACATTCGTTCCATTGTTTATCGCTGAATGAGCTGTATCGTATTTTACCGCCCATTTTACTGTCGCCGTGTCCGCGGATATCGATTGCGAGTGATGCTATCCCGATTTCGCTTAACTGTTTCGTGAGAGATTTGTAGTCCTGACGGGTTTTGCCCAGCATGTGAACGCAAACCATTGCCGGTAATTTCTCAGCATTGCCAGCGGCCGGGCGGAAACTGGCGGCGATTTCAACGCCATCGGATGTTTTAAGCATAACATCCTCGATTTCCATCGCCTCGCCAATTTTCCACGATTCTGGAATCCCCCTGCCCTCGTTTGTGGCGGTTGGGGAATCGCCATCGGAATCAGGTGATGTTTTAGCAGGGCATCCTGTTATAAGCAAGACTGTCGCAAGTAATAGAATTAATCCAAATCTCATGGTCAGTCTCCTAATTAAAAGCAATTATTGAAAAAAAGTGTTTTCAACAAAATATTCAATACTGGAAACCGAGCCTTGAACGTTAGTGAAAGGTAAATCCGCATGAATCTGCATTGATACTACCTCTCACTAACGTTCGAGGCTCGGATAATTCATGTTCTGATAATTCATGTTTTCAAATAATCATTTAGTGATGATTGCAACATATAGGGCATTAACTCTAGATACCGAGTGATGTCGGTGATTTTTTAGCCAGGTTTCCCCATCTCGCCTTTTCATCATCAGTCATGCCAGGCTGTGAAATCATTTCAATTTTCCAACGATTAGATTCCTGTACCAGGTTGATTTTAATAATGATGTCAATTGAATCCAGCCCCACGGATGAAGCAATTGATTTAGCTGCATCCTTACCAATAATTAAAGAGTTGTTTATTTTGACCCTGACACTGCCTCGTGTTGTTGATGAGGTATCATCTGAGATTATTATTATCGCGGTTTTCATCTTCTCTTTAATGGTATCAAGCGGAATACCCGCTTTGCCAGCCATGCCCAACATGGGCCAGAACATTTCCTCCAAACTTTCTCTTTGAGAGAAATATAGTCTGCCACTTTCGGACAACATGCTTTCAGCGCCTGCCCAATCGCCCGATTGGCATCTTGTCAGGAATTTCACGACTGTTTTCCCGGGTGGCGCTCCCATGCATCCAATATGAACAGCCATGATAAAAAGAATTAACATTAATGTCGCGAATCTCAGTGATCTATACATTTTGCTCTCCAGTGTATTTGAGTTTCAATTAATCAAGTGAATATTATAGGTTGTTTTGGTGTTTGATGCATTTGGTTGTTTTGTTTATTAATTCCCCGGCGAAGGGACGCCGGGTTACATGGGAGAATGAGGGATGTTGCTCAATGTCGTTATTTAAGATGTTTAATATTCTCTTCTATTAACCTTGCCATCTTTCTGTTCATGAAATGCCCTGATCGAATTCCGATTAAATGCCCCCTTATATTTCCATGGGCAAGTGATATGTCGCCTATCATATCGAGCATTTTGTGATAAACAAATTCTTTGGGGCTGCGAAGTTCATGATTGGGACCATTCTCCTCGACAACAATCGCGAGGCTTTCGTCATCAGTTCCAAGAATATTGTTTTTGATAAGGATTCGCGCCTCTTCATGCGTCACAAAAGTGCGCGCCTGGCCGATAAAATCACGATAGTTATCATGGTTTAAGAGCAAGGAGTCCGACATACCGCCGATTTTCGGATGCTGATGCTCAAGAAAGTATGTGATTCTTGGATTAATATCAGGCATAAGCCAGATTGAGGTGTTGTCCTCTTCGATACCGAGAGGCTTTTTCACAACAAGTTCAGTTGCGTATGCGTTCTGTTCAACGATGCCGACATCAAGAATGGCATTTATGTAATCGCGCGCGCTGGCATCGAGAATGGGGATTTCATCTGAGTTCACATCAATGAGAGCGTTATCAACACCAAGACCATACAATGCGCTTAATAAATGCTCAACAACCTGAACTGATTTGCCATTCTTTTTAAGTTTGGTTCGGTTTGGAACCTCCTCGACAAATTCGATTTGAGCGGGGATAAGGACATCATCACACTTGAAAACGATTCCGGTGTTTTCCGGTGATGGTATCGCGGTGAATCCAACCTCCGTGCCAGAGAAGACGCCTATTCCTGTAAAGGCAAATTCCCGGCCTAATGTTGTTTGTTTGGATTTGGATTCACAAAGACTTAATGAAACGGTATCTGTAGTGTTATTTGACACTTGTAATCCGGCTTCCTTTATTGAAAAATGCGAGAACCCCAAAAAATATGCAAAAGTGGCTCAGGTAGGGGGGAGACCTGAGCCATTAAGAATTTTCACATTTTTACCTGTTTTTGTCAAGGTCAATCGCTCGTGTAATAGTTTGATTAAAGTAACGGGCAATATGTGATCGTATAAAAAGCATATTTCTTTACTTCAATACTTCAATCTGGATATTTGTATTAGTGTGAATGCATATTCCAGCGGCGATTTTCAAAGACTCCACGGCAATATCCTCAGCTGACATGTCAGTATGCTCAATCAGGCCGCGCGCAGCAGCTAAAGCGTAATTGCCGCCTGAACCGATAGCGATGACCTCACCATCCGGCTCGATTACATCACCGTTTCCACTGACAATGAGAAGCTGATCCTTCGACGCGACAATGAGCATCGCTTCAAGGCGCCGCAGATATTTATCGGTGCGCCATTCCTTTGCCAGTTCTACTGATGCCCTTAGCAGATTGCCGCGAAACTCATCGAGTTTGGCTTCGAATTTCTCAAACAGCGCGAACGCATCCGCGACAGAACCCGCAAATCCGGCGATTACCTGTTCCTTGTATAGACGCCGGAGTTTTTTCGCGTGCTCCTTCATTACGACCTCGCCCATCGTAACCTGCCCATCACCGGCAAGGACCGATATGCCGTTGTGGCGTAATCCTATTACAGTTGTTCCGTATATATTTTGCATTTATTCACCTGGAACGAAATTAGTAAGTTAGCAGGTTAGTAAGTTAGCAGGTTAATAAGTTAGCAGGTTAATAAGTTAGCAAGTTAGTAGGTTAGTAGGTTGAGATATCTGAAAACGAGAAAGATGATACTGGTTTTCGTAAGCTAACAAAATAGATTCCGGGTCAAGCCCGGAATGACAGTAGCTTGTCATTCCAGTAAAAGCCGGAATCCATCCTTTTTCAGAGGTCTCCAAGTTGATTTAACCAATCTTTTTTTTTTACCTGCTAACTTACCAACTTGCTAACCTGCTAACTTGCTAACCTGCTAACTTACCAACCTGCTAACTTGCTAACCTGCTAACTTACCAACCTGCTAACTTGCTAACCTGCTAACTTGCTAACCTGCTAACTTGCTAACCTGCTAACTTACTAACTTATTAACCTGCTAACTTACTAACTTATTAACTGTTTTTCAATTTCCTTCTATGTTTCCACCATCTATATAACCCAATCCTTTGAGTTGTTCAAGGGCGGATGGGTCGATTTTTTGCTGCGTTCCTCTTTTTTCCTCCGCCATATTATACGTTGGAATAGTTGTAACCGGATGCGAATCGAGGAAATCCGGATTGATAAAATCAAGCCATATTTCACCAGCCATGTCCTCCCCTACCGGCAGGCCGGCAAAATACAATATGTTTTCGGTAATATCCTTTATTGATTTGTTCTCTGATTTATTGCTTTTGTAATCACCGTTAGAAACCGGTTCGATAGGGCCACCCCATGCAACGTAAATTCCCTCACCTCTATGGACTCCCAAATTGACTTCCAGGCCGGAGCCGGCTTTGAAACCATGGTCGCTGGCGATTAAGATTACATCATTTACAGGGTCAATACCCTCAAGGATGTCGGCGATCCATTTATCCGCGAGATCGTATCCTTCCGCAATGGCATCGTGGCCGATTTTTTGAATCATCTCGGCGTTTTCGAGATTCTTCATCTGGGAATCGGAATATTCACCATACCTGAAAGCCCAGGTTGGATGCTGCAGGCGGTCGCTAAGAGTGAATACCTGAATGAACAAATCCCATTCGCTCTCGTCGAACAGCGCTTTTCCAATAACGGATTTCTTTGATTCAGTGCTGATGAGAAGTTCCTTTATAGCTGGCAGCAGGACAACATCCTTTGCCGCCATCCATGTCATCTCGACAACATACTGCCCGAACAGTTTCGTTATATCCCTCGAAAGCGCGGCTGGGAAAGTGAATGGATGTTTCGGGTTTTCAGAGCGCATGAAAAACGGTGTCATGTAGATGAGGACATCATCGCCATCAAGTTTAACCGCTTTGATTTTCGCAACTCCTACCACACCCGGTCCGAGCTGCACTGTAAAATAATCGCTCCATTTGCCCTCATCGAGTGATGCCAGCGGCGCGCCATCGCCGTGAAGCGGGAGGATATCGAAACGTCCCTCATCCTTGAAATATTTAAACCGAGCGACATCGATTTTCATTCCGTAAATCTCAGCAAGTTTCGTTTGCAGCTGGGCTTGAATCCACATGTTTTTGAAAACCTTGCCCCTCATACCGGCGTTGTATTTATCGATGAGCACATCTGTAACAGTGACTTTTCCCCTGTAATTGCCGTCAGCGTCAAGTTTGAGATCGAGCGGCTTGAAAGGCGTCAGCGTGTTTTTCATGGGTTTGGAGCGAATTATCCAGCCGTACATGTTCATTGTCTGATTCGGACAGGGGAAACCGCTGATTCCTTTCCCGATAAATTCCTCCGGGGGGAATGTTGCCGGAATGTTGATTATTGTGCTTCTTAGTTCATATTCTGAAAAGATATTCCAAACAGCTTTGACCAGCCGATTTTTTGAGTACGCGATTTCCCAGTCTTCGATTCCGTGTTTTTTCGGAGTCTGTCCTGTGAATATGGTCGTCCAGAGCACAGGAGAGCGGTAGGGTTTCATGCTTTCGAGAACACCCCATCTGCCCTCATCAAGCAGTTTTTTAAAATGAGGCAGTTTGCCATCCTCGATTAACGGTTCGATTACCTGCCAGTCACCGCCATCGATTCCGAGGGCAATCACACGGTGAAGCGGTTTTTCAATCGGGTCTCGATGGACAACAGCTCTGTAGCTGGTTCGTTTTTTCGCGAGTTGAGACTGCGCCGCGCGATTCTTGCTGAACGTTGGAAGAAGTATAAACAGGCATAAAAGAATTGTGATTAGTTTTATTAACGCCGCCGTCCCGGGATTTGATGCGTTTCTGACATTGACAAGGAGATCGAACGTGGCTTTGAAGAGCATTCCAAGCGCGAGCGCTGATATTAATCCAATCAGGAGATATACATAATATAGATAATTCTCAGATACCTGCCTGAGAATGAAACTGGCATGGAATGACATCTGGTACATGTAAAACGGCGCGAGGATGAATACGCCAATCCAGAATCCGAGTTTGAAACTGTTTGCAATTCGAGGAATGAACAGTCTAAATATCAATTCGAGAATAACATAGAGACCGAGATATACCGGCGCAAGCAGTTTGAACAATTCGATTGTGCTGCCGCGGTCGATGCTGTAGTAGTAGCACCAGATGCCGACAGCGATAATTGGGATTAGCAGGAAGAGCATGAAAGAGGATAACGAGTTATCCGGTTTGTTTTTTTGTGTTGTTGTATGTTTGCTGTTTTTATCTGTCATTTTACTAGTGTCCGATTAATATCGAGTCATTCTATCCGTAAAAAGTGGACAGTCCACACGAGCTTCCAGTATTGTGATTTCAATAAACATTTTTATAAATCTCAGTGTTTATCATACTTATTCACTTGGTTGGGACAATCCCATTTTTACTACCGTTGCGAATTATTCTATGTTATTCTGTTTTCGTTCCATTTTTTCTTGACATTTTTGTGCTGCCATTAATCAACCAACATCTTCAATTTTATACTTTGTTGTGCCAACGCCCATTTTTTCAGCGAATTCGAGATACTTGCGAGTATCACGATTATTCACCTGCGCGAAAACATCATTTTCGCGTGAGTTTTCAAGATGCTCCTCCATTGAGCCTGGATTCGGTTTGCTGTCGCCAATCATATCCAGAGTCGCCCAGTCTATCGCAATCATATCCTCACCGGCAAGTATTCCGATATCGCTGACCAGAGGGACGCCGCTCATGGGCATGCAGTCACATTCCGGCTGTAAATCGAGAAGGAATGAAATGTGCTGCATCTTGTGATGTTTGAACGTGCTCATTGCGGCTTTAAGATGTTTTCCGGCTTTTACCTCGACTGAATCGTTGCCATAAATGCCATCCGCCATGATTACAGGGCATCCGAGAGTTAATTCGTTATAGCCTTTTTCCAGAGCGGTTTGAAGATACCTATAACCGCGAATTCGGACACTGTCCGCGACAAAGGGCCTTGCGCCCATTTTCTTGAGAGCGTTCACTACCGTGCGTACAAGTACAGGCGGGATTGTGCGATGAGTTCCACCTTTTTTAAAACGACTGCCTAATTTGAGTTTTGCGATTATACGGTCGAGTTTCGCGGGCAGGCTTAGGTTGTAATCGAACCTGTCAGCTGAGGCGTCGGCGAAATAAAGTTTGGCTGTTGTTTTTTTCTTTGGTGTTGCCATTATGGTGATATTGTAGCATATTGCGATTATTTTTTAGGCATGCCAGCGTCACGGATTGTTGCAGGCAGGATAGGTCTGTTGAAAAAGGTTATTTCCACCGTAACCCGGTCATGCCGTCCCGAATAAAATCAACAATTACCTATTAGGTGAATCAGGCATGCCGGGATCCTGCGTAAATAGCCACTTCCCCGGCATGCCTGATTTGCATTATAGAAAATTGTCAACTATGCACGGGACGGCATGACCGGGTTACGGTTAAACAGGATGTCGTTGTGGTGCTGGATGTTTTAAGAATCAAAAATAGTACATTAACTCTGCATAGATGACGTTTGGATATGAGCCGAATTCGCTTTGCGGAATTGTCATTGTGGATTCCTCCGACGGCTTTTTGCCGAAGTTCATCGACAAGCCAATTCTGAAATCGGTCTCATTGCTGACTGAATATGTTAGATTCGGCTGCAGTGAAAAAGAGGAATCATCGATGGAGTACATGACTGCCAGCTGTCCGTTTATTAAAGGATGAAATTCATAAGTTGCATTCGCGCCGATTAAATCGCGGCTTAAATGCTTGTTTGCGCCTTTTATTAATCGGGTAAGTGATGCGTGGAGGTCGTTTGGAATCGCGGCGCCGTTGTGGAAATATTCCATATCGAGGTTAAGTCCGCTTGGGTAGTAGCGTCCGATGCCGACTGCGAATTGAAGATGATCCTCGTATAAATCGCCATCGAAGGAAAACATCGGCTTGCTGTCGGATGCAAACAGGTACGCTCCCTCGCCGCGGA
>JAGGVT010000159.1 GCA_021157815.1 bacterium
GAGCGCGATTGCGATGAATCCGAGGCTGAACTCACAATCAGGATTTCAATTCCCAAGGGAACATCAATCAGCACGATGCCTGATCTTCTGGAACGCCTCCTCTCGTTTTACAAGGGATTGTGGACATGCACTGATCCGATTGTTGACAGGATTATGACATCGGGGAAAAATCCAGTTCCTGTAAAACTTGGCGACAGCACTCATGCGATTCTGGGTGTTGATGCCATTATGTCGATTTCAAAAGCGTATCACTCGGTTGAGGAACGCGGTTTCAGTGTTTTTCCTGAGGATGTAACTGTTATTTCAATCGAAAAATTCCCGCTTTCTTTTGAGTGCCTGATTGACGGCACAACGAAAGGCAAGAACCAGGATCAGGAATCTCGTGTTCAGAAGTACATGGATGATAACCTGAGTCGGTTGAAAAAAAAGCATCTTGTACGCAATTTAAATACTGTATCCGCCGCTCTTGTCAGCTTCAGAAGCCAGCACAGCAGATTTCCAAACAGTTTGGAGGAGCTGACAAATTCAGGACACCTGCTGATTTCCCCAATAAACCCATATAACAACGAGGTTTTAAAACTGAATGGGGAAAAAGGCGCCGGGACAATTGATTATTCAACGCCATCCGAGGGACGATTCATACTGACTGTTTTTGATGAGCATAACATGCCTGTCAGGCGTGAGTTTTTCGCCGGACCGGACAATTCGGTCAGGGGTGTGTTATCTAACACTGTCCCGACTGTTGGGTCGGACGCCGCTTCATACACCACCAAAGAGCAGATTGTGCGAATTTATGTCTATCAGATTGACCAGTTGGTTAACTCATTCTATGAAACATATCGATACCTGCCGCGGAAAGTGGCTCATATTGAGGGTCAGGGATTCGCGCTGCTTGATTATTTAAATCCGTTCACTAATCAGCCAATTAGTCCGGTTCTCAAAATGAATAAAGGCCAGGCAGGACTTTACTGGTACTGGATTATCAACAGTGATGAATATCTTCTCGTCGGTTATGGTGTGGGAGGACGTAAAGTGATAGAGATTCATCGTAAGATTGTGGGAAATATTTGACATTGCAAAGCAATGTTATTTAAATTAAATTAATTGGTACCGGGTACACATTAATTTTCACTCGTCGGATATCGGAAAGACATATCCTGTCTCATCAGCAATAATCAGCCATACTGAAATAATTCAATATTCGTAAATTGGCATAAATTAATTCGTACCGGGTACACATTAATTATAATGCTATAATCAATCCATGCAAGGCGGCTGGGTAAAACGAATATCTCCTGAGGGCATTGCCGCAATCCTTTTTGGGATTCTATATATCGCGCTGCCTACGAAGATGTTCTATATCGACGGCGTTTATTACGCTGAACATCTGGAGAACATACCTTTTCATGTAAACGGATTTCATCCGCATCACCTGCTGTATCTTCCCGTGATGCATTTTTTGTACGATGCGTTTCATACTGTTATTCCGCATCTTCGCGCAATGACGTTTCTGCTGGTATTCAGCGCGGTATGCGGCGCTGTTACCCTTTTCGCATTTGGCGTTTTCCTTCGCAAACTGGGTCACAGTGTTTTCACTCGATTGTCTGCGATGATTCTTCTTGGCTCGGCATATACATTCTGGCATCATGCGACAGATGCGAATATCTATATCCCCGCTCATCTTCTCGTGCTTGTAGTGATTCTGCTGGTTTTTTCGGATAGTTTTTTCAAATCGAAATCGAGGCAGATATTAACCGGAGTACTTCTTGCGTTTGCCGGTTTAATACATCAGATTGCGCTTGTCGCGATAATTCCGATTTCGCTGTATATCATCGCCAGAGAAGGCAGGGATAAATTCAATCTGGTTTTACGGTTTATCGTGTCAACGCTGCTTGTTGTTTTCATCGCCTACCCTACTGTCTTTGCGACATATCACGGTGATGTTTCCCCTACTACAGCGAATTTTTTCAGGTGGACAGGAGCGTTCACAAAAGCGCCTCATTATTTCTCGTTTAATCAGGAACACGGCGGCGGTATTGTTCAAACGACCGAAAGAGGGCATACGAACGCTTTTTTCGCGCTTAAACCGCTTGAGGTAATCCTGTTCGACAACACAACCGGTGATAATCTTAAATCAAGGCGGATGTACCACTATCTTTTTGTGCTTACATTATTCTCGCTGGCGTACTATATCGGAGTGATTATCCGCACAAAGGATGCCGGGCGAAAGTCCGCCGGAATGTTTATTTTATTCCTGTTTATGACATATTTTATTCTAACGGCTGTTTTCATGCCGGAGAATCATTTCTACCGTATATTCTACCTGCCAGCGTTAATCGCAATCTGGGCAGGCAGTATCAGCTCACTTCCGAAAGAATATCGCACGGTGCTTAAACCGCTGTTAGTTATCGCGCTTTTCGCATTTTTTATCTCCAACTTCACAAAGGGAATATATCCTGAGGCGAAAGCATCGAGTAATCCATACCTTCAAATGACAAAACAGATCGACACTTTCGCAACTGAAAACGATGTCGTTATGTTTCCGCTTAAAGACAGGTACTTCGCGGGCATATACCGCTATTTCGGAAAGGGAGATGCGCTTCATATACAAAAGGGAACATTTTTTATTGGAATCGATTTGATGTATTCCGAGATTGGCAAATATGAAAACGAGACTGTGAAGATGCTCAACGATCGGTATGAGAGGATATTCGCAACTCATGAAGCATTTCAATCCGCGATATCATCACGGGATGATGCCGGTGATATTCAGCCCGTCATCTTCACTCCGAATAACTACAGATTGCCTCATCCAAAGTTCATGGTTGTTCGACCCAACCGATTTGAATTTGTAAAATGGCACAAGGCCTGGTATGAACGGACTCGAAGAGAGATGTACTATATGGAAGTTGAGGTGGAGTGAAC
>JAGGVT010000109.1 GCA_021157815.1 bacterium
ATCAAGTATATTCAATGTCATTCCGGGCTTGACCCGGAATCCATCTTCAAGCCTGGAAGACGTGGATTCTGAATCAAGTTCAGAATGACAATTTGCCATCTTTGAGTGAAGATAAAATTAAAACAGGGTTTTTCAACAGCCCAATCCTGTCTGTATCTTTTGAGCTTTCCTGCCTGCATCTATTCACATCTTAAGTTACGGCTCAAGATTGCAGGCAGGATGCCCGTAGCACAACCGCACCACAACAACTCATACTTTCTTCCGCTAATCCTCAACCAGCACCGCATTGCGGCGTCCAATGTCATGATTCGTGCCGTCAAGGTACGCCCAGACCATGTGCAGATGCCCGTCATCCGCATCAATTAACATGTCCGGATCGCGATTGGATGACCCTACAGGGCTGACAAGTTCAGGCTCACTGAATGTGATTCCGCTATCGAAACTTGATATGAGAAATAGCTCATTGTTGGTTTCGTATGATACGGTAACCACATCAAGCCCAAGCGGATGGCCATAACCAATAGTCGCGTCATTGAAAGGTACTACCTGCTCGCGGACTACTACCTCGACTGGATTATCAAACGAATCATCATCGGATGTGTAAACGAGCTGGTAACCCTCGCTTCCTGATACTCTTCGCGTATAGACTATATGGCAGATATTGCCGGGTTCGACATGAAGCGATGGGTCTCTCACTTCAACGTAATTTGCGGTGCCATCGAACACGACTGTTGAATCATCCCACGTGTTGGCGGGATCAAAATCAGTGTTACGGCACAAGCTGATTACTTTTTTATCCGTGCTGAATACCGCGAGGAAAATATCCTCACCGTCACCCAAATCGATTGACCGCACATGGCTGAGAATGTTTCCGCTGGTTATTGTGTACTCAGGGTATGACCACCAGTTTTCATCACCGGTGAACAGTTGATTCGGGGAATGTTTTATGGTTACTGCGGACGATGAATCAGACAGGCAGTAAACCCAGCCGTGAATATCCACAACAACTTCCATGTTATATGTTGGACGTCCTGCGCTGAAACCTCGATGCATCGCGCCGGGAACAAGGGGAGCGATATATCCTAAATTACTCTGCCAGGAATAGGTTCCGTACGAGACAGATGTTGCGGATGGGAAAATTTTGCATTTATCCGTAGCCCAACCGGTGGAACCGCCATATTCGGGCATGCCCAGATATGTATATGTTGCGCCGTCATCCGAACTTCGATATTTGGCTGAGAGAAAGGAAAGTCCGGGATTCAAATCAAGAATGTCATTTGCAGCGAGCATCATCCCAAGATTACCGTCGTATTCCTCACAGAGAGCAGGGGAGAGAACATCGAAATCCTCCGATGGCGGGTTCATCGGAGGCGCTGGTGTTACGAAAGTCAGGAAATCATCAAACTCCCAGTGATAACCGCCTGCTGATTCACTGATTGTGATTTCAACGTAATTATAGATGCTGATGTTTTGCGGATTAGGGCTTAGAGCCATCATCAGCTGATTGTAATCACCAACGGCTGCGCCCTCCGTATTGGATATTTCCACCTCGTAATAACCGTGATTCAACGGGTCTTCCTGCAGCTGGACAGGCGCCCCGGTAAACGGTATTGAATTAAGGAATACTCCGGAGACATTATCCTGATGATCATCAACCTTGCATCTGATTGTTGCCAAACCGCCATCCTCGGTAAGTTCTCCGGTTTGGATCATATCACTTATTTCGTACGGCTCGGGAGTCTGGCCGGGCAGATGCGCTGTAATCGCGTAATTGACCGCTGCGCCTGCTCCCGGAGGGAAATCAAGAAACAGCATTTCCGTGTCAATTCCACCGGGGCCAAGTGGAAACGCGCGATCAGGGTCCTCTTTCATGAAAGCGGTAAACGGAAATACATCTGAAATTGGAGTTCCCAGAAAATCGGTGTAGCTGTCCGGATTGAGAACGGTTTTACCAAACATGTTAAGGTATTCGACGCGCAGGTCATACGCCTGGATTGCAAGCGGATTTTCCAGTGTCAGTTCAATTTCAAGAACCGTTCCTACAACATCAACGATGGCGAATCTGAAGCAACCGCCCGGGCACTTGTCCGGCAAAAATCCGGTGATGTCATACATATATTCCATTTGCCTGTTGTCGTTTTGGCTGATTGTCATGGTGTCCAGGTCAATCTCAAATGTGCCGGAATAGAGCAGGTTGGTTTCATCGGCGATGTAATCCGTTTGAGGCATGTTCACGTTGTCAGGCTGTACGGGAATTGCGGATGAACCGGAACATCCGGCAGACAAAATTAGCAGTGAAGATATAGTAATAACTAATGTCAAATATCGCATAATTTTAACTCTCCTGTAAAATGTTTTTAACGGTTTTCATTTTATCAAATAGGCATATATATTACTACTGTGAATATTTAGCCCGGGAGATTCGGCACCCTTGCCGGAAAGTAGGATGCATCAGCACCCCTATTTGGAAAACGGGGGGGCTTATGCTCCCTACCGGCAAGGGTAGGGCTGTTGAAAAGGGTGTATTTTTACCGGTGTCAGACACCTTGATAATGGTATTGTCAAGGTGTCTGACACCTATATCCCAAGTAAATTTCAAATGCCATATACAGTAAAAATTGTCTACCAGTCTGTTCATGCCCCACAGCATCATTGTGCAATTTATATGAAAGAGTCCGACCCCCTACATTAGGAGACTCAAGGTGTCTGACACCGACTTTTCTTAAAAAATATGAATCCCGATTTTACCGAAATTTACGGAAAAAACGGATTCAAATCGAACACGATATGGAACCGTTTCTCAATCCCTTCCGTAAATTAGTGCCAAGTATCAATTTACAATTTGATGCTTTTTCAACAGTCCCAAGGATGCCGACACTCCCGGGAGGGGGGATTCTTAATGTATAAATGAAAAAGTAGAGGGTTAAAACCCTCTGCTATCTTATATGTCAATCTTCTAATTAACGATTAATCCTCGAAATTCCAGTCGCCGCCGGGACCGCCGTAGCAGCCGATGTCGTTCTGGGAGCCGTCATAGTCATTGTAAGCAGCATCAGGATCACCAGCATCAATACACGGTGAACTCGCCTGCAGATGATGTCCATTTTCATATAGCGGGTCTAAACCGTAATCATCCAGAGGATCGCCCGGATTGATGCAGTTCGCGCCTTCGGTTATATCACCGTAGAAACGATAATCACTATAGTATTCCAGATAAATAGGATTACCCCAGAGTTTCAGAATGTTCCAAACATTGCAATAATCAGCAACCGGACTTGTATTCCCACTGCCGATTATACCCCTGGAACAACCATTAATAAAATCGAACGCGGAACCAAATAGATTTGAAATAACAGTATTAATGATCTGGGGCGAGATGCTGTTTGCAATATGAACTCCTCTTACATTGGCTGGAGCAGTACAATTACCTAATGTACACCATTCAATCTGATCAACTGTGTTATTTGCAACTACAATACTATCACATTCGGCAGCGTATATTGCCGTAACAGTACCAAAGTCAGCCGGAATAGAGCTGTCGCAGAAAATGATATTATTCACTTTTGCGTTATCACAATTGCTAAGATAAATACCGTAGCCGGGTTTCCATCCTTGATACTCAGTCTCAGCCAGATGGTCATGAAAGTAGATGTGGGATATTTGCACATTGTCTGAATTCTCGAAGTGTATTATGCGCACCTGTTCATGCCAACCACCAGTATTACCATGCTCAGGCCCTCTTATATGATCAAACTCAAACCCGTCGATTTTCATGCCGGTTGCACCATCACCGAAAAAACATTCTGACATATACCAGCTTGAACCAACGTCCCGTCCTGATGGGCGATAATTGCGCATTGCAGGTGGAATTGAGTTTGAGTCATTAAGGCTGTAACCCTGAATGTGAAACCCGGTATGAGCTGATGTTAAATCAACTCGCTCCGGGTAATTCAGTTGACCACTACTGCCATCATCACCGCGAATCAGGAGAGTGGTTTCCGCGGGCGTTGTTACGCCAGCTACGCCATTGGCTATTGTGTCGAACGGATTAAAAGCATCTCCGGGACCAGCGCCCGTTCCGATTGCGCTGTCAACATAAACGCCGGTTTTAAGAACTATTCCATCAACAAATGTAAATGTCGTAGAGTCACTGCCATTAATTCTAAGCACGGGATAATACGTTCCCAGAGCGGTTCCCGCCGGATAACCGGCAGTGTAAACCGGATAAGTCAGACCCTCGACTTCGTATGTGCCGTCGCCATCGATATCCCAATCGAACGTTAATGCATCAATTGAGCAGGAGGCATCGAAATCAATCAGCCATTCGGTCGGAACCGGATTATCAGCTGTGCCGTCAGGACCAATGCCATCAAAGTATTTGTGAATATCAACCGTAAAACACGCCTCGCCAGCCGCGCCCTCAACCGATGCCGTGAATAGCTGGAATGTAGCGAATTCAGGCAAATTGAAGTGTTCGAGCAGAATTCCATCGGGTGAGTCGATTATAAAATCCCTGTCTCCAATCGACCCCACAGCCCGCTCATCGGTTACTTTCACAAGCCCGAAATAATCGCCCTCTTCAAGCAGATTCTCATTTGCGATTGCGAACGTGTAAACCAGAGGATCATCGGGAGTTCCCGCACCGCTGTCCTCAGTTGTAACCGATTGAAGAGCGCTGTTCATGCCGGGAATCTCGACTGAAACGTTTGAGACCTCTGATGCGGCATAGATATCAGTCGGATTTACCAGTTCAGAATCGACATTCGCGCCAATCTGCCAGTCGTAAACCTCAACTACGACATCCCGAGTCGTTATGCCATCACCCGCGGGCCAGGATTCAGCCGGTGGAGTAACATCCACTTTCCATGCTGCTTTGCGGTTGAACTCGGGGTTGTAATATTCGGGAATAAGCCTGTCCGGTTTTTTTGCGCTCCAGCCATAACCCATGGTTAAATACAGATCAAAATTCAAATCACCGGATGCCAGGTTGAAAGTGGCATCGAATTCAATGTCTTTCATTCCCATCTCGAATTTATTGTATGAGCTTGTTCCACCGATGCTGTCATCAATAATAAGGAAATATGGGAGAGCCGCGCTATCCTCGATTACTTCATTTAGTTCAGTAGTGTAGCCGTCAGTGCCAACGCAGAAACCAGTGTATGCGCTTGCACTAGTCTGGCTGTAGGTTGATGCGACAGCTTCCTGCGGCGCGATTACCATCGCGAGGTCGAATACATCCAAATCAAGGCGATTTATCGCTGTTGGCGGTTTTAGAATATCGCCTTTTTCAAATGGATGG
>JAGGVT010000176.1 GCA_021157815.1 bacterium
CAAACTACACGGCCGTGCTGTTCAGCTCGAATGATTTCGAAAACTATGAGATTCCCGCGAAAGTAATAATCACAAAAGATGAAGTTTTAGGTTATTAAATCCGGCTCAATAGAAAATCGTGTGGTTAAATAAGGGTTAATAAGAAATATTGCACATAACCTGCGAGCCGCAGGTGATACGGAAATATCCTATTGCTGATTTAGGGAAAACAGTGAATTGCCTCATATTATTGTTAATGTTAATCGAACACTATTCCACTTTCGCTGAATAAATGTGCTCGATATGCTCGCTGTCGAGCTGTTCGGGGGTGCCGTCAAAAACCATTTCTCCCAAGCGGAATCCAAGAATCCTGTCGGCGTATTGAGTAGCGAGTTCCAGCACATGAAGATTCACAAGTACAGTAATCCCCCGCTCCTTGTTGAATTTTTTCAATAAACCGAGAATGACATGTGACAGTTTCGGGTCAAGCGACGCCATCGGTTCATCCGCCAGGATTATTGATGGCTCCTGCGCCATTGCACGCGCGATTGCAACTCGCTGCTGCTGCCCTCCCGAAAGGTTGTCTGAGCGAGTATAGAGTTTTTCAATCAAGCCGACCTCGCGTATATAATGCGTTGCTATCTCGATGTCCTTTTGCGAGAACAATCCAAGCATCATCGCGGGGACGGAATTGAACCCGATTCTCCCTGTGAGAACATTCTGGAGTACTGTTAGTTTTTCAACAAGATTAAACTGCTGGAAGATGAACCCGATACGCCGCCGTATTTTGATAAGTTGATTTTTATTCAAACCGGTAATCTCGGTGTCATCGATAAACACATGCGAACCATCAGCCGGTTCAATCAGGCGATTTATAGCTCTGAGAAAAGTTGATTTGCCGGCGCCGGATGATCCGATTATAGCGACAAACTCGCCATCCCTGATGGAGACATTGATATCCTTCAACGCCTGGACTTTCCCGTTATTGTAGTGTTTATTCAGCGTTTCAATACGAATCATGATTTATTCTTTTGTTGTTTCTTTCCTCTTTCCCTCGACATCGATTCCCAGCAGGCCTGCCGCCTTGCGGACGGGATCATAATCCGCGCTTGTCGCATCAATCATGGCATCGATGTTATAGAGTTCCTTCAACAGCAGCGCGGTTTCCTCGACTGTTGAAAGTTGTTTAACTGTACTGGTTATTTTATCCACAATTTCAGGATGCTCCTTATGGAATCTTGTGGATGTTGACATGGTATCAGATGGAATAGGGTCTGTGAAAAAAATCGGTCGGATTTCGTCTTTCTTGTCCTCGTCAAGAAATTGAGTCCAGCTGCCCTTGATGCCCTTGTTATCTCGCGCGAAAGTCGCGGCGGCATCAACCTGCCCATGATAAACCGCGAGTAAAGCGGCATCGTGGCTTCCGGCAATTTTCGATTCCCCAAAAAAAGTTTCAGGATCATAACCTGCCTGCATCATTGCCGCCATCGGGAATATGCGTCCGCTCGCGGATGTTTCCGATGCCCACGCGATTGACCCGCCTTCAAGGTCTTCAAGCTTCTGAAACGGGCTGTCGGCGCGCACGACAATCGCGCCGAAATAATACGGGTGCCCGTTGCGCACAGCTTTCAGCAGAACCTCCGCATCGGCGACTTTCTCCGCCTGAACAAAAGCGAACGACGGCAGCCACGCGAAATCAACATGATCATTCTGCAACGCTGTAACAAGTGCCGGATAACTCTGCGCTACATACGTTTTAATTTTCCATCCGGTTTGTTCCTCTATTACAATTGCAAGAGCATCCGCATTTTCAAAAACAACCTCAGCGCTCTCAGCCGGATTGAATCCCATTACAATCGGATTCTTTTCACTGCCTTTTGGCGATTTGCTTTTGGAATCCCCTTCACTGCATCCTGCAATCGTAATGATGAGAGTGAAGGATAATAATAAAATCAGTATTGGAATTGTTTTTTTTAACATTGTGGGCCTCAGTTTATTTGTTGGTTGAGATAGTTAAGTTCTATATTTTTCCCCCCCCTTAATCCCCCCGCGAGCGGGGGGAAATATTTTTTGCATTTGCAAACAATATTTCCGATCCATACACTTGCGAAGGTAAGAGACAGTATGCTCCCTCCCCGCTCGCGGGGAGGGCTGGGGTGGGGGCTTGTTCATCAAACATTCGAGCTGATTGAATCAGCTATTCTCTTCCATTCGTCATCATCAGGAAGTTTTCGATTCGGGTCGAATTTATAGCCTGCGCCGTCACCCCGATACCGCGCGATAACATGCAGATGAACATGCCCTACTTCCTGCCCGGCGGTTGCACCATCGGCGAGAAGGAAATTAACGCCATCGCATTTGATATCCGCTTTTCGCAATGCGCTCGCGATTTTTCTCCCGGCTTCCCACATCGGAGCTGCATACTCAGGAGCCATATCCGCCAGAAACTCGAAATGTTTTTTCGGTATAACGAGCGAGTGTCCGGGAGTTACCGGGTTTATATCGAGGAAACAGTAAACATGGCTGTCCTCGTATAGCTTGCTGCTCGGTATCTCACCCGCGATTATTTTGCAGAAAATGCAGTCTGTCATTTTGCTTCTCCTGATTCGGATTTAATCGCGGTTAATTATAGCGAGTCGGGCGGGTTTTACAAATGGGGAGTGGTGAAAAAGGCAGACAAAAAAACGATGAACTGCAACCCGGTCATGCCGTCCCGTGCACAATTGACAATTTTCTATAATGCAAATCAGGCATGCCGGGGAGGTGGCTATTTATGCGATACCCTGGCATGCCTGATTCACCTAATAGGTAATTGTTGATTTTATTCGGGACGGCATGACTGGGTTACGGGAGAAATATCCTTTTTCAACAGCCCAAACTAAAAATAAATCCAAATGTGGGTACATTTCGATTACCAGCAGTAAATGCGGTTCTATAATCCTTTATATCAATCGTCCAATTGAACATTCCGAACAACAATTTGAACAGCCGGGGTTAATAGGATATACTTATATACTTGCTATACCTGTCTTTAATAATGAATTCAAACAACCATCAATCTGCCAGGAGGTTAGAGAAATGCGAGTTTTTACCTTCCTTTTTGCAATGCTGTATATTGTTTTATTCGCAGCATCATGTTCATCCGGTGGTGGAGTTACCGCACCTGCTCCATCAGGCAGTTCAAATTTTCCGGGATATGATTCGCTGCCAGTACTTGCCAGTGATTATGACACCAATGGCAATCCTGTTTCAGGATGGGGTGTTTTAGGCATGTTCAATCTTTCCGGTTCTCTTGAAAGCGGAGACATCGAACTCACGCCGCTTCGAAACACCTCATTTTATGACACTCTTGAGGTTGTTGATATTTCGAACTTTCTTAACCTGGCTCCCTGTACCGATTGCGCGAAGGTTGAATCTGTCGAACTAACCAGTGAAAATCAACTTCAGGTGAACATTTCAATCAGGCATCCATTCGGCGTTGGTGACCCGTTAAAACCAATCTCAGGAAAAAACCGCGCTGACCTTCATGTGTTCAACGTGGAGGGATTAATAATTGCGAACGACTCAACAGAAACGCCTGTTATGTTTACAGGGCTTGGGCAGACAGTCGGCAACGTTCATCTTGTAAACGCCGATGGTTTCAGCCCATACCTGGATATGGTTATCGATGATATATTTCCAAACACTGCCACGGTTCATCCGTACAAACTTCACTTCAAGGATTACACTATTGGGAATTTCGACTCCGCCAGTGAAACCGGTTTTACGGATATTCTCGCGCCGACCGGTAACCTTGTAATGGCTATGGGATGCGAGCCGGACACGCAGCCGTATGTTTTCAATTTAAGTGGAATCGACAGGCTTGATTTCACCTATGCTGTCGGATGCACATACGCTGTCAGCTCTGAATCCAAATCAATGCGATTCTCTCCTGAATACAGAATCCCGCAGCACAATAAAAAAGCCGCGAGCGAGGTTCATGTTGCGATTGCCACTAATAATCTTATGGGCGGTGTATCATCCAGCGACTGCACGTTGAATATAAGCGTACTTGACATGAACTACGGCGCTATTGTGGGAGAAAATCTGGATGAAATGCACGCGGCCAGCGATGTGGCATCGATTTCAGTCGATGTCGCGGGAGTAACATCATCGCCTGTTATTGAATCAAGCCCTACTCCGGTAAGCGGTTCGCCACGCGATCCTGCAGACCCTCTGCTCTATGAATTAACATTCACAAATTCGGCATCGGCGGCAGAGGGAACATACCTTGCTCTGATTAAGGTTCTCGATACATATCCCCCCGGTGAAAACTCCTCTCCGCTTCTTAGCGGCATGGATGGAATAGAGCGAGTTGGCCCTATTGAAAATCCTCTTGTCGGGCTTTTTAACATTTCTGAATTTGCCACTTATGCTGTTATTGGAATTGATGTCGCTGCGTCAACCGTGCCGCCAGTCTGCGATATTCAATCAGCTCCGGATGGTCCCGGTGTTTTCACAAATCAAGACATTACGCTTGACGGCTCCGGCTCTTACGACACCGACGGCACTATTGAATCATACGAATGGGATTTCGATTACGACGGTGTTACATTCGATATTGATGACACAGGCGCTGTTGTATTAACCAATTACAGTGCTGAAGGCGATTATACTGTCGCCCTGCGTGTTACCGATGATTTGCTCGCGAGTTCAATTTGCGCAAAGGATTTCAATGTAACCGAATCGCAGTTGCCGGATGGCTTTATACAAATTGACAATGTGGTTCTGACCAGAAATGTTGTTATCGTGGAGGATTACAACGGTGTCCTTCATGCTTTTTACGGCAATCCCGCGGAACAGACCGTGCAGGAATCAAATATAATCCACGCATACAGCACCGATATGGGTAACACATGGCAAGGACATACAACACTTTATGAGATGACCGGCAACGGATGGCATGTTACGCTGGGAAGCGCATTTGCCCAGCTTGTCATGGCATATGCAACCGATGGCCCAACAATTTATATCGCATGGAGAGAAAAGAACTTGGGAACCAACTATCAACGCATGATGGCTGGTGAGGTTGACATTTCAAACCTGGCCGCGCCGTCAATGACAGAAATTGTGGTTCATCAAGGAGGTTACAACCATTCGTTTAACGGACCTCAGATTGTATCCACCAGTGATGGGCATATCATGATGTACTATATGCAGTATCAGGGAACAGGATCGTTCCACCCAAAATACAAATTCGCGCCCACCTTTTCAATGCTTGAGGACTCCGTTACACCTACCCGTGATTTCAACGATTATCTTAACAACGGGCATCTGATATATATCTACAACTCATCATCACCTATTCTGCTTGTTGATGATCAGGATAATATTCTATATACGATATCCGGACGGTTCTCTGGAATAAGCAATCCAAATCCGCCAGTGGGTGATTACAACACGGGTTATGGTTCTCTGATTGCGCGGTATAACAATTCCGGGAATTATTCATCCGGTGATGACTGGGATATTGTACAGCATTATGGCCGTGACGGCATGGTCAGCTACTGGGATAATTACACTCAGGCATTCTGTGTCGATTCAAGCGGAACTGTGCATTGGGTGTTTGAGTATCAGGTCAATGGCTCCGGTCCATTTGGAAACAATAGCGGTAATTACCAGTTTGTTTATGGCACCGGACTACTCAGCGGACAATGGGATTTCACCTATACCGATCCGATTCATCCTGATATGACATCAAGCGGCGCAAAATATGCTGCGGAATTTATTTACGCTTCAATTGACACAAATTCGCAAGGCGAAATCTGGATTACATATCAGGATGCGTATCAGGATGGTTTTCCACCAGCTATCCCGGCGGAAATTTACTATACTCACTTTGACGGCGCCACGTGGCAGGATCCAATCGAGATGACAGTTCCGCCAATGGACCATGGTTATTATCCTTATATGTTCATATCATCATGGGATGCTATGTATGTCGTGTTCTCCGATGCAAAGATAGATGGTGACCCATGGTTGAAGGTGATAAACACACTGTAAATCATTCGGATTACGCGAATGGATAAATTACTTTGAATTATTTTCAACAGAGGGGTTAAGAGCCTGCCGGAAAAGGGGCAAATTAATTATTAACGTTAGGATAACACATTTACGTAGGGGCGGGTTTAAAACCCGCCCCTACGTTGTACAGATGCTTTTCACCGGGTGCCGCCCACACATCACGTCTTTTTGTGATTTGTGGGTGACGTGCAAATTCGTAGCAGTTCACCCATAAAGCCCGGAGGGCTGTATGGGCGGCACCCAGCGTTTTGAATCAATTGGGCGCCTTTCCCGACATGCTCTTAAATCCTCTGCTATTTATTTATAATTCCAAACCGAAATCAGTGAAAACGTATCTTAACTAATGATGAACGAATGCCGTAACTGGCAATCGGACATCAAAAAGCGAAAATAAAAAATTACTAAATATTTTAAAATAACTATTGATTTTATTTGCTAAATCGTTTTTAATGTTATGAGTATTCGGGGAAACAGTTTTTACTGTAGCTTGGGATAAGACATAAGGCTTGAGTGATTTGCAGCATTAAGTCTGATTAAGATAGATTTAATGCACGTCACGGAAAAGCCTTGTATATCTTGTAAAAGTAAAGGGTATATGATATAATGCACGGGCTTAAAGAAGTTTGAAGAGATTTGATATAGATTTATATTTTTACATGAAAAAAGATTCACCCTAAAACCGCTGAGGTAATGGGGTTAGTTAATATAACATGTACACAGTTCCATATCAGGAGGCAGTATAAGTGAAAGGCATCGGACATAAAATTCGCGCGGCTCGATTTACGCGGGGAAAGGAATGGACTCAGAAGAAGCTCGCTGACGCAGCGGGACTTTCCCAGGGTTACATCTCCGCAATCGAGCGAGGTGATGAGTTTCCGTCATTGAAAGCTCTCAAGAGAATCGGGGAAGTGCTTGATTGCTCCCTCGGTTACTTCATTGAAGAGGAAAGTGAACTGGATGCTCCAATCACCGAATCAAAGTACGCCCGACGCACCAATCAGGATGACACCCTTGAATCGGTGAAATCCAATATTGCCGCAATCTTCAAGGAAATGCTCCAGGATCAGCATGCGAACAACAAAAACAGCAACCTGAAACAAATGCAGGAAGACATTGTTGTTCTCAAGAAGAAAGTGGCAAGTCTGGAAACCAACCTGAAGAAAAAGCGTTAGGACATACTCGAACGCGAGAAAAGCAGTAATCAACACCGGGGACAGTTTTTTGTCCCCGTTTTTTTGTGCCTGCTTCATCCTTGTTTGCTATAACCTGGCCATTCTGATATTATCTTTCCAAATCGTTTGGAAAATCGAATAAACCATTGCACCAGTTTTGAGGTTGATAAAGTATAATCCAATGTGAAGGCTGACAATGCATAATCAAATTGTAAAATTAACATTACTTGGATTCATTCTACTTTTCCTGATAACGGGATGCAGCAAGGGAAGTTAAAATCCGATTGCCGGAGGCACATCCCTCACCTATGCGGGAGCGGGGAATCTCGACACTCTTCCCATCATCGCTTTCGATGGCGTCACCGCGGTTGGCGTAATGGGCGGATTCAACCTGACAATCTCACCCGACGGCACCAACGCTGATTTGGTTCCGATGCGAACATTAGCAATTGGTGAATCGTATATCGTAAGCGGAAAGAGTTATTTCGATACACTCCCCTGCAGGGATTGTTTCCGAATAAGCGGACTCGGATACGAGGACGGTCGAATAATTGTAAAATTCAGCATAAGGCATCCATTCCCGAAAGGAAATCCTGCGCTGCCCCCAACTGGTAAAAACCGTCTTGATCTCGACCTGTTCGACCTGGCTCTGGTTGTAAAGCCAATACCTCTTTCACCGCAGAATTATC
Source organism: bacterium (assembly GCA_021157815.1). Classification (GTDB taxonomy): domain Bacteria; phylum JAJVIF01; class JAJVIF01; order JAGGVT01; family JAGGVT01; genus JAGGVT01. Next base: position 7,904 of record JAGGVT010000176.1, read on the forward strand.
CCCTGATGAATATTAATATTCCGGAATATATTATTGAAAATCCTGATGGCTTCACGGATGAGCTTTCGAATGTAATCAGCGCTGATGTTGCTCTTCCTTATATGTTAGTCATGGATGACAGCGTGAGCGTTCCTCCATCGAGCACTTTCAACAAGTTCGAAATGGGGGCAAGCAAAGACTTCGAAGTCAAATTCCCCGTGCAATCGGGTGAAATTCTTGTTTTCGATTTGTATCTGACCTTCGGTTATGGCGCCAGCGCACTTTTTGATGATAGATTGAATCCGGTATATTACAATCCTGAGTTCAATCGAAAGTCGGCTTGGAAAGTGGAGGTGATTCCTCCGAACGGTACGAACCCTCCCACACAGGAAAACACATGGGATGATGCTCGTAGCGCAACTGTATATAAAGTTATTGTAAAAGTTTATGATTGGCAGATTGGCGCGAATGTTGACCCGAATCTGACTAATACAACCGACATTTATGCAGCGTCGGATGTTGACTATGTAAGCGTTGAAATCCCGGGAATGACTCATGCGCTGAAACAGGTTGATGGGAACTCATACGTTCCCGGTGGAACCGGAATGCCGGATTCTCCTCTGGTTTACACAATTCCAATAGCGAATGAAAATCTTCTCGCCTCGGGTGAATATGTCGGTCTTGTTGAAGTTCGTGATGAGCGCGAACCCCAGGATTTTGCGCAAGGAAGAGATTATTTGATTCATTCGCCGGATGGTGTAACCCTGAATCAATATCAAATAGTGGGCTATAGAACTTACCAGACTTTTATCGCTACAGTTGTTACTGGAAGCATAAACCCTGGCAACCTCGTCTGGGCTAAACGCGCAGGAGGAACTGGTTGGGATGAGGGCAGGGGAATCACAACGCTTTCTGACAATTCTACAGTCGTGACAGGATGGTTTCATGGATCAGTTACATTCGGTCTAGGCGAGTCGAACCCGACAGTCCTTACTTCCGCTGGAGATGAGGACATCTTCATCGCGCGGTATAATCCTGATGGAACACTTGCATGGGCCAAACGCGCAGGAGGTTCAAGTGATGATTGGGGCAGGGGAATCACAACGCTTTCGGACAATTCGACAGTCGTGACCGGAGGCTTTGGTTATCCAGTTGGGGGATCAGCCACGTTCGGTCCGGGCGAGATAAATCAGACAGTCCTGACTTCCGCTTTGGGTGATATATTCATCGCGCGGTATAATCCCGATGGGTCACTTGCTTGGGCTAAACGCGCCGGAGGGGCAATTTGGGATGAAGGCTATGGAATCACTACGCTTTCAGATAATTCGACAGTCGTGACCGGAGAGTTTAGTTACGAAGCCACGTTCGGTCCGGGCGAGATAAACGAGACAGTCCTGACAACTTCCTTCCCATATGGGGTTGGTGGCTTCATCGCGCGGTACAATCCGGATGGAACACTTGCATGGGCTAAAAGCGCTGGAGGGACAGATTATACTGTATCTCCACAATACAGTTATGGAATCACAACGCTTTCGGATGATTCGACAGTCGTGACCGGAAGGTTCACGGGAGAAGCCACATTCGGTCCAGGTGAGCCCAACCAGACAGTACTGACTTCCGATGGACCGGGCGATATCTTCATCGCGCGGTACAATCCTGATGGAAC
>JAGGVT010000188.1 GCA_021157815.1 bacterium
GTTAGTAGGTTAGTAAGTTAGTAGGTTAGTAAGTTAGTAGGTTAGTAAGTTAGTAGGTTAGTAAGTTAGTAGGTTAGTAAGTTAGTAGGTTAGTAAGTTAGTAGGTTAGTAAGTTAGTAAGTTAGTAGGTTAGTAAGTTAGTAAGTTAGTAAGTTAGTAGGTTAGTAAGTTAGTAAGTTAGTAGGTTAAATAATAGCAGAGGGTTTAAGAGCATCTCGGGAAAGGCATGTCGATTCTTAAACATACCATTTTCCTAATAACTCTCGGGTGCCGCCCACACATCACGTCTTTTTGTGATTTGTGGGTGAAATGCATAACTTCGCAACATGTCACCCATAAAGACGAGACGGCTGTATGAGCACCCGACGTTATAAAATAGGTTTGGCGCCTTTCTCGACAATCTCTTAAACCCTCTGATATTTTTTCCAATTTTTTAAAGAGATTCACTTTTACAGACGGGGTGTTGATGCACCCAACTTTCCGGCAAGGGTGCCGAATCTCCCGGCTGATGCTTTTTTTTACCTTCTAACCTGCTAACCTTCTAACCTGCTAACCTGCTAACTTACTAACTTACTAACCGTTTTCTAATGCCTGAAGTGACGATTTCCAGTAAACACCATCGCAATTCCCAACTCATCGCATTTTGTTATTACGTGCTTGTCGCGGATTGAACCGCCCGGTTGGATTATCGCTGTGATTCCCGCTTGATGCGCTATCTCGACATTATCCTCAAACGGAAGGAAAGCGTCCGATGCCGCTACCGAGCCTTGCACATTATCGCCGGCTTTTTCAATTGCGATTTGGAAACTGTCGATACGGCTCATCTGTCCGGCGCCTGTTCCGATTGTCCTGTGGTCTTTCGCAATAAGAATAGCGTTGGATTTGACATGCTTCACGACTCGCCATGCCAGCCATAAATCGCGGGTTTCATTCTCGGATGGTTCACGTTTTGTAACAATCTGCCACTGGTCAACCGGAGTGAAAAGTTCATCCCATTCCTGCATAAGAATTCCGCTTCGCAGCACTTTTATTTCCTTTGGCGGCAGGTCGGCATCGCGCCAACCCTTTGCGAGTTTCATTATAATGCGGCTTTTTTTCTTCGAGAGGAGTTTTAGTGCGTCCTCATCATAGTCATCCGCCATTATTATATGGAACATGACTTCCTTGATTGTCTGCGCGAGCTCGATATTCACTTTGCCATTAATTCCGATGATACCCCCGAATGCGCTCATTTCATCGACTCCGCGAGCGTGTTTGAAAGCGTCAAGTTCGTTGTCCGCTCTCGCCGCTCCGATTGGATTCGAGTGTTTGACAACAACAGCGAACGGATTGCCAGCCTCGAATTCACGCATGATATTCAACGCGCCGTTAGCATCAAGATAATTGCAATATCCAATCTCCGAGCCACAGAGTATTTTGGCATAATCGGGGAACAGTTGCTTTTTATCGAGGCGCCTGTATAAATTCCCGCCCTGATGCGGATTTTCACCATACTTTAATGTTTCAACGCGCTCGAATCCCACTAGGAATTCATCATCCTCGTACGGATTATGGTTAAGCGACTGGTTGAAATAATCATAGATGCAGAAATCATACAGAGCGACTTTTCTGAAAACTTTCGCTGCGAGGTTACGCCTGGTTGTATTGCTTACTTTTCCGCCAAGCTCTGACAGTTCCTTTATTACAGGGTCATAATCGGATGGGTCGCAAAGAACAATGACTCTGCCGTGATTTTTGGCTGCCGCGCGAACGAGTGTTGGTCCGCCGATATCAATCATCTCAATAAGTTCATCATCGGAAGCGCCTTCTTCTTTACGGGCGTCCCGGAAAGGATAGAGATTACATACGACAATATCAATGGACGGAATATGCAGCGATGCCATCTCCTCATAATGTGCCGGATTATCCTTATGGAGAATGCCAGCGTGAATTTTCGGATGAAGCGTTTTTACCCGCCCCTCGAACAGTTCAGGAAAATCCGTGTATTCGGAAACCTCCATGGAATCAATTCCGCCTTCCTGCAGGGCTTTGTGGGTTGTTCCGGTCGCGACGATTCCAAAATCGAGCTGTTCCAGATGGCGCGCGAAATCAACAATTCCGGTTTTGTCATAAACGCTTATTAACGCAAATCTTGATGCCATTACTATCCTCCGAACGGATGGTTATTCTCCTGAAAATACTCCTGCTGATTTAATCTTTACACCCTCAAGCAGTTCAGTCTTGTAATGGACAATTGAGTCCTCGATCTCAACTTCGCCATGCGCGCTTGCAAAATCCATGAAAATCGCGCGACTGATTTTTGCTGGCCCGCGCAATTTTACCATGCGATTTAAAACAACATAAGGGCCAACCTCGGCGTTGCCATCCATCTGCGCTCCGGATTCGATATAAATTGGCGGTTTGATATTCGAACGCTCCAGAACATCCTCTTGGCCGGGTACGAGGTCGCGTGATGTCCATATCCCCGGCTTTACCTCAACTCCACCGACTTTCAGATTGAGCTTTGAATCCATCAAATCCCAGTGCGCCTTTAGAAATTTCTCGGGAGTTCCAATATCCAGCCAGTACTTTTCAGTTTTGAAACCGTAAAGCGGCTGGTTGTTCTCAAGCATTTTTGGATACAAGCCACGCTCGACGGAGTAATTAACTCCGGGTGGGATTTCATCGAAAACATCACGCTCATAAATATAAATTCCAGCGTTGATTGTGTTTTGCGTAGCTTCCTCACGTTTTGGTTTTTCGAGGAATTTCAGGATATGGCCATCCGGCTCTGTGAATATAACTCCATAAGGGGTGGGGTCCTCGACTGGAGTCATCGTGATTGTAATCTGCGCCTTTCTCTTTTTGTGAAAGGTGATGACGTCATTCAAATCGAGGTCGGTTAGAACATCGCCGTTGAAAATCACAATCGGGTCATCGTTCAGAAACTCCTCGCAGTTCTTGATCCCACCGCCCGTTCCGAGAGGTTCATTCTCGATTGCGTAGAAAAACTCCATGCCGTACTGGGAGCCGTCGCCGAAAATATCCTGTATTTTATCCGCCAGATAATGCAGGCTGAACGTAACGCGTGTAACGCCAATCTGCTTTAGAAGGTCGAGCTGGTATTCGAGAAACGGCCGACCCATGATTGGCAACGCCGGTTTGGGGCATGTGTCAGTAATTGGTTTGAGCCTTGTTCCGAATCCGCCAGCTAGTATTATCGATTGCATATTAAAGCTCCTTTTTTCAATTTTGCTACCCTGGCATTATAGCCGATTGTAAGCAAAGAATTAATACGATTAAATTACACTTTTTAACTAGTTATCGGCTCAGTTTTAATATTGATTTATGCAAGATGGTTGCAAATTTCATCTCCGAGTGGCAAAATCAAATCGATAACATTACGCAATTTATAACATTCATTCCTCGCGATGCGGGGCGTGTTGTTTTTCAGGTGATTTGATATGGCAGATGAAGGAAAAAAAGAACAGGCAACGAATCTGGATTCGAAGAATCTGGATTTAACATCCGAGGAAAGGCTCAAGGATGTAAAACGAATTATCGCTGTCGCCAGTGGTAAGGGTGGAGTAGGGAAGTCAACCATCGCTGTTAATATCGCTGCGGCTCTTGCGGCTGATAAACACAAAGTCGGAATTCTGGATGCCGATATCTACGGTCCCAGTATCCCCATGATGCTCGATATCACGGAGATGCCCAAATCCGATGGGAAGAAAATCTACCCGTCTGAAAAATACGGCATGAAAGCTGTCTCGATGGGAATGTTCGTAACCGCCGGTGAGGCGCTTATATGGCGCGGTCCCATGATTATGAAAGCAATCCAGCAGTTTTTCGATGATGTCGAATGGAACGAACTGGACTATTTGGTCATCGACCTCCCCCCTGGAACAGGCGATGCGCAACTATCAATGGCGCAATTGGTAAAAGTAAACGGTGCGGTGGTGGTAACTACACCGCAGGACGTTTCATTCCTCGATGTCACTCGCGCGGTTGGTATGTTCAAGCGAGTCGAGGTTCCCATTCTCGGAATCGTGGAAAACATGAGCTATTTCAAATGCCCTCATTGCGGAGAGGAAACGGAAATTTTCAAAAAGGGCAGCAATTATATAAAAGCCGGACAGCTTGGATATCCTCTACTGGCTCAACTGCCAATAGACATGCAACTTCCGGTGTCAACCGATGTGGGCAAGCCGATTGTGCTTGAGGACCCGCCATCAGAAATAGCGACACGCCTGATTAATCTGGCGAGAAAAGTACACGGCCAATTAAACGAAATGGAAGAATCAAAAAGTTAATTACAATTATCCCATATGCTTGTGCAAATGGGATAGCCATCGGAGAGGGTGGGATTCGAACCCACGAAAGACCTTTAACAGCCTTTACTCGATTTCGAGTCGAGCGCGATCAACCATCTCTGCCACCTCTCCATCCCCGAAGTGGATTCAGCCCCACCCGGAATCGAACCAGGATCAATAGATTAGGAATCTACTGCACTATCCATTGTGCTATGGGGCCATCCCTTAAGCCAATCATTATATCGAAACCGGCGCATTATGAAAAGCACAATAACATCCCCAAAATCCGCGATTGATTTTGATGTCATTCCGGGCTTGACCCGGAATCCATCTAATGACCGAAAAAGCATGGATTCTGAATCAAGTTCAGAATGACAATTGGATTTATGATAAAATGCCGTGGAAATTTATCAGCAATGAGGTATGAGCAATGGCACATGTAATTTCAGATGACGCGGAAAAAATTCTCGATGAACAATTCGATGTACTCGATAAAGGCTTCGTCCGTCTGGTCGATTACCTCGGCGGCGACACCCGTATCGTGCAAGCGGCGCGAGTCTCGTACGGCAAAGGCACGACATCAGTCCGTCGCGACAAAATGCTGATCGAATACTTGTTGCAGCATGAGCACACATCGCCGTTCGAGCAGGTCGTTTTAACCTTCCACTGCAAAATGCCGATTTTCGTCGCAAGGCAGTGGATACGCCATCGCACGGCGCGGGTAAACGAAATCTCCGGACGATACAGTGAAATGGCAGATGAATTCTATATCCCCGACAAAAGCGTAATCCGCCAGCAGAGCAAAAAGAACCTGCAGGGCCGTGATGATCTCACCGATGTCCCCGCTGAAATTCAAAAAAAGGTGCTCGAAATCCTCAAACGCGACCGCGAAACCGCATTCTCCGGCTACAAGGAAATGCTCGATGATGAAATCGCTCGCGAACTCGCGCGAATCAACCTCCCCCTAAGCCTCTACACCGAATGGTACTGGCAGATTGACCTCAGCAACCTCTTCCGCTTCCTCAAACTCCGCCTCGACTGGCATGCGCAATACGAAATCCGCTGCTACGCCAGGGTAATTGGAAACCTCACAAAAAGGGTCGCCCCCCTCGCATACTCAGCATTCGAAAACACCATACTAGGTACTCGCAAAGTAACCAAATCCCAAGCACAAAGAATAGCCAAACTGTTAAAAGAACACGATCCCGATTTACTGGTTGAGGTGGACTGGTTGGATTTGGAGAGTCCGGAGGGGGATGTTTATTAGTAGCATTCGAATTACTACAAGCCATAGTACTTATCTAATTCTTTTAACTTACCTTTTGGTATTTTTTCCCTCATTTTTGGTAACCGAAGATGCGAACGATTTATACGTTGACGATGGCGTTTGTTATTTATACAACGCCAAGCTGGTTTGCCTCCCCATTCACCAAACTCAACATCACTCCCACAGTTAAAACATTTTATAATTCCATCTTTCAACAGTGGTTGATCAATACTTCGAGTATAACAATCTTTCTGAATACATCGCCAGTAGAATGGTTCATTTTTACCTTCGCTTGCGACAACCTCTGAATTGCATATTGGACAGATAGGTGTTCCTTCGTTATAACCTCCAATTAAGTCATCTAGTCTAAGGGTACCAGCGAAATCTTCTATGACTGTCTTATTTTTTCGACGTTCCATGATTTCACGTGTATTACTATAACTAAGTGGATTAAGAGATCCAGACCATAGAATATCATTATCAATGAATATTAATTTTTCATGCATTCCTCTTTTATGAACAACGGTAATCCCCCAAATATCAAAAGATGATTCAAATTTCTCATAATTATCTTGCTCGCGTTTCTTGCGTTCTGTTATGGGTTTAGTTATCACGTAGATTGATATTCCCCGCTCTCTCGCTGCACGGAGAGGTGTCTCGAGCATACCGAGTCTTGATTCTGAAATGAAAGCAGAATAAATGACAATTCGATGTTTTGCATCATTCAAATCTTTCACAAACATACCGTAGAAGGAATCTTGAGTAACCACAATTCGATCTGAGTGTGGTTCAGTTTCACCACCGTAGATTATCTTATGGGTTTTAGAAGCACGGGTAGCAAATCCATATGGTAAAATATCTAATGGGTTTGCACATGGGTAATTCTCAAGAAGAAAGGGAATAAACTTTGCGCCTATGAAAGCTTTTTTTGCTTTCGCTTGAATAAATGAAAAATCCCCCACTATTATTAAACGATGACGCGCTCTAGTTAATGCAACATTTAACAATCGTATATACTGATCATCCCATTCTGGATTGAAAATACCAGCACGCCAATGTGGTTCACCAATTAGGTACCGTTGCAAAAGTAACAGGAATAGTTGATTTAGGCGGGATATTGAAATATAATCAGGTTTTACAGAACACTATCCACCCCACGGAGAGACAAGATGTTCACAAAGCCTGATAAACAAATAAAGTTCGAGGATCAGATATACGAATTAATCACCGAGGACAATTTCCTCTGGCAGTTAAGAGAGGTAATAAACTGGGGATTTGTAAACAAACACTGCCGCCATGTATATTCTGACAAGGGACGTCCTGCATATCCGGCTGTGATGATGTTCAGGCTTCTTTTGATACAGTTTCTGTACGACCTGTCAGACCGCCAGTTAGAGGAGGCGGTGCGTTACAGGATAGATTTCAGGTGGTTTGTTGGGATAACCGGCACGGAGCCCGGTCCGGACCACACTGCGTACTGCCGGTTCAGGGATCGCCTCGGAATGGGGACAATTACACGCATGTGGAATGAGATTGTGGAACAGGCATCATCAGCGGGATTGATAACGGATCGCTTGTCAGTCGTGGATTCCACGCATGTTAAGGCAAAGGTAAATGTATATCGGTGGAAGGATGATGATGAGAATCCAGGTGGAAAGCATGGCCCTGACCCGGATGCCCGGTTTGGTCGCAAGACAAAGAACAAAAAGTTTTTCGGCTATAAATGCTCGATTGGAGAGGATGTAGATTCGGGATTAATAACGATGGTGGATGTCAGTCCGGGAAACGAGAGCGACATAATGCTGTTTGAGCCTGTGGCTGATCCCTGTGCTGATGCGGTTACGGCGGACAAGGGTTATGACGCCCAAAGGAATTATGATTTGCTTCACGGGCGCGGTCAGGAGGCTGCTATTATTCCGAAGCATCTCAAGGGCAAAGATAAAGGGCATGTCGCAGCCAGATATCCTCAGGGTGGCGAGAAGGCGCGTTATTACAGGCGAAAGAAGAAACGTCCGATTGTGGAGGGCAAATTTAATGAGATGAAGAATATTCATGGATTTATTCAGGCACGTTATTGCGGAATTGGCAAAGTAAGAATTCAGGCTTATTTAACGGCGATGGTTATCAACATGAAGCGCATGGTTACACTGCTTACGGGACGTCCCAGATGGGCAAGAGTGTGATTGTCCGTGGGCGTATTGTCTCCCGATTCCGGGATATGCGCCCAAAACGGTAGATTTAAAGCGGAATACAACATAAACCACAGGTGAAATACGGCTTTTTATTGGGGACTTTTGTGAAAGGAGCATGAATGCTTGTTAAGTCAGGTTTTTGCAACGGTACCA
>JAGGVT010000016.1 GCA_021157815.1 bacterium
GATAACATTACGATGGATGTAGCGCTTATCATGCCAATCGCGATGGAGGAAGGGCTTCGATTCGCGATTCGCGAGGGTGGCAGAACAGTCGGCGCAGGCGTCGTTACTAAAATCTACGAGTAATGGAATTTTGAGGATTTTCTTACGGGAGAGGGTTATTCCCTCCCGTAATTTTGACTCATATAGTTTTTTTAGTAAACATGCTATATAAGCGTGGTGGAATAAATGGCCAGAAAACGTAGAAGGGTCAAGGCAAAAAAAGACGAACAGAAATCGACGACCGGCGGATATGCGTTTGCTGAAAAAAAAGTTGAGCAAACATCGGGGAAACCGGCGGTAAAGCCAAAGGCTGAGGTTAAAAAGACCGAGACGAAAGCAGCACCGCCTAAAGCCAAAGCCACCGCGAAAAAAGCTCCTTCATCCGGCCAGAAAATGGGGTCTTTTCTCAAGGAAGTCAGAGCTGAAGTAAAAAAAGTAAACTGGCCCGACCAGGAACGTACCACCCAGTCAACAGGGGTTGTTATTTTTACTCTGCTTGTACTGGCTGGTTTTATGACTCTGTTCACAATGCTGTTCACGAAGATTGCGGGATATCTTTTTAGTTAGCCGGGCGGGGATTCGTGCGGCAAATAACTGAATAAATGCGTAAAATGGTGAAAGAACAAGAATTATGGCATGGTATATAGCACATACAAAATCGGGCGTTGAGAAAAAAGTCGCAAAGGCAATCGAGCGGCAGGTGGAAATTCATGGCATGAGACACCTGATTTTCAGAATACTCGTGCCTGAGGAAGAACGCCTTGAGGTAGTGAAAAATCAGCGAAGACCGGTTAAGCACAAGGTTTATCCCGGTTATGTCTTTGTTGAGATGGAACTGACGGATGAAACATGGGCAATTGTGAGAAACACGGAAGGTGTTACCCATTTCGTTGGCTCCAGCGATAGAAATCAACCGGTACCGGTTAAAGAGGCTGAGATCCAGACCATCCTGAAAAGAATGGGCATGGATACAGGGCTTCCACTCATTGACCTTGACGCTGGGAATAACGTGCGAGTCCTGATTGGGCCTTTTGCCGACTTTACCGGTGTCATACAGGAGATTGACCTTGAAAAACAGAAAGCGAAAGTCATGCTCTCGGTTTTCGGTCGAGACACGCCTGTTGAATTTGAATTTAATCAGATAGAAAAGAGCAGTGAAGAATAATTAAGATATCAATCTTCAATGCAACGGTGATTTGGAATAATGGCAAGAAAGAAAGTAGCATCAAAGATCAAACTTCAAATTGAAGCGGGCAAAGCGACTCCGGGTCCCCCGGTCGGTCCTGTTCTCGGACAGCATGGGATCAACATTCCGCAGTTCTGCCAGATATACAACGATGCGACACGCGAGCAGATGGGAAATATCGTGCCGGTGGATATACTTGTCTTCGAGGACAAAACATTTGAGATGATTCTCAAAACGCCACCGGTCAGCGACCTTTTAAAAAAAGCGGCAAAGATTGAGAAAGGGTCTGGTAATCCGCTTGAGAAAATAGGAAAAGTCTCAATGTCGCAGGTGATGGAGATTGCCAAAATCAAGATGAAGGATTTAAACGCCAACGATCTTAACGCCGCGTGCAATATTATCGCCGGGACCGCGAGATCGATGGGAATCATTGTTGAACAGTAAATATTCTGATATTTGGCCAGGATTTGGAGATAAAAGGTTGAAAAATGGTTAAGCACGGAAAGAAATATAATGAAGCGGCCGCAAAGGTCAACAGCGACACTCAGTACAACTGGGACGAAGCTGTTGAACTGATGGGGCAGACAAACCCGAGCAAGTTCGATGCGACAGTCGACCTTGCAATCTGCACAGGATTGGATACTCGCCACGCGGACCAGCAGATACGCGGCTCCACACCGCTTCCCAAGGGACTTGGCAGATCAGTAACAATCGCCTGTTTTGTGATGGGTGAACAGGAGGTCGAGGCAAGAGAAGCTGGCGCTGATATAATCGGCGGCGACGATCTTGCTGAGAAAATCCAGAAAGGATTCAGCGATTTCGATGTTGTCCTTTCAACTCCTGAAATGATGAAAGTCGTGGGCAAGCTTGGTCGTGTGCTTGGTCCCAAGGGACTTATGCCAAACCCGAAAACCGGAACGGTCACAAATAACATCGGTGCCACGATTGAGGAATATAAATCCGGCAAGGTCAATTATCGCGCGGACGGCGGCGGAGTCATTCACGCGATAATCGGGAAAGCGTCTTTTTCCGCTGATGATCTCAAAGAGAATTTCATCGCTTTTTATAGCGCGATTATTAAAGCGAAGCCATCGGGATGCAAGGGCGTTTATGTTAAGAAAGTTTTTATGTCAACAACCCAGGGACCGTCGGTCAGGATTGACATGAAAACCATTCCATTAACGTAACAAAATAATTCCCTGGGAGCGCCCCGGTCTCTGACCGGAACCTGTTTGAAAATATAAGTATTCTGAATTTAGACTTGGAGAATTAAATAAATGACAACTAAAGCAAAAGAAAAAAAGGTTGAAAACTTCGTTGAACTTCTTCAAAACGCGAAGATAGCGTTTGTCGCGGAGTATCATGGATTAACTGTCGAACAGGTTTCGCAGCTGAGGCGAGATCTGCGAGAAAATGACTCCGAGATGAAGATAATCAAAAACACGCTGGCGAAACACGCCTTGAACAAGGTAGGTTATACTGATTTCGCTGATCAGCTTGTCGGTCCGCTTGCGTTTTTTCTTGGTTATGAAACAGCGGTTGAAGCTCCGAAAGTCGTGTTTGATTTCGCGAAGGAAAACAACAACCTTAAAATCAAGAGCGGATATTATTCGGGGAAACCGGCTGATTTTTCTTTATTGAAAGAATTGGCTGACCTTCCACCGCTTGATCAACTAAGAATCAGGTTTACGCATATGTTGTCGTCGCCGACAAAGCAGTTCTTTACAACAGTACAGGCGCCGTTAAAGCAGTTTGTTTTTACTCTTGACGCATTAAAAAAGAAACTCGAAGAATCCGAATCAGAGAATTAAGAAATATCGAGGACATAAATACAGGGGCATGGCCTCCCCTGCGGATGTTGGGCTGCAAAAGGCCGTCTGATTGTTTCAATACTATAAGCATTGCTTCGATACACTTGTTTTATTGCAGTGAATATGGCGAAAGCCAAATATGATTTCTTAACGCAACGAGGTGTTTTAGTCGTGACAATCGAAGAACTGATTACCGAAATAGACAAGCTCTCAGTAGTTGAACTAAACGAGCTTACAAAAGCCATCCAGGAGAAATGGGACATTGACCCGTCCGCAATGGCTCCCGCGATGGTCATCGCCGGTGGAGCAGTTGCCGGTGGAGACGCTGCCGCAGCTGAGCAGACTGAGTTTGATCTCATTCTGACCTCCAGTGGCGAAGCGAAAATCCAGGTTATTAAGGCTATCCGCGAGATAACCAGCCTTGGATTGAAAGAAGCCAAAGCTCTTGTGGATGAGATTCCCAACGCAGTCAAGGAGAAAATCTCCAAAGAAGAAGCTGAGGATATGAAGAAGAAAATCGAGGCTGCCGGCGGAACCGCCGAGATTAAGTAGTTTTTCCGCAGTCTTTTACGATTGATTACAGGGTTCTATATTGGAACCCGTTCCACAATTGAATATTGTTCTTTGCTTACTTCGTCAAAACTATAATCCTCATTAAAATGTGGATGATCGCCAAGGCGGAGATGATGGATGTTATCATCCAGGAATCGCTTGAAAAGAGCGTGATTGACTACGAGGATGTTTCGTACCAACAATCGAATAGATAGTCTGCTAACCGTATATTTTGCGGTATGGCAGTGCTTTGTCGTTTTTTATAACGACAAGCGTATTAGAGCCATTTCAACGTGGGATGGATTGAAAAATATTTCTATCTCGCGTTTTAATATGCCCTTTTTGCGAATTTCCATTCCCGGTAATGGAAATTCACATGCCTTTATATCAAGGAGAAGGTGAGATGGGAAAAATGACTGCAACGGTCTTGAAAAAGACCATTAAGGAAAATGCTCCAGATAATTTTCATGATTTGGGTAGGTTGCCAAAGGTTGACTACTCAAGCATTCCACAGGTAAAGGAAATTCCTTACCTGATTGGAGTGCAGTTGGAAAGTTTTAATTCGTTCTGTGAAAAGGGGCTTCGCGACCTCTTTGAAAGAGTGTTTCCCATCCGTGGATATTCTGACAACCTTGAATTGGAATTTGTCGATTACTTTATCGGTGAACCAACCGTTTCAGTTAATGAATGCAAGAATCGCGATCTGTCATATTCCGCTCCTCTGCGGTTGAGGTTAAGGCTTCATAACAAACTGACAAACGCGATAGTCGAGCAGGATGTTTTTCTGGGCGATCTTCCGCTGATGACAAAAACCGGAACCTTTGTTATCAACGGAGCTGAGCGCGCGGTGGTCAGCCAGCTCGTTCGCTCACCGGGCGTTTATTTCATGGAGAAGCCTACTCCAAAAGATACGAAATCCTATTACGCGCGAATTATTCCAAACAGGGGCGCATGGATTGAGGTTGAATATGAGGATGTCGAGAAAGGATTGAGTATCGCCCGCCTTGACAAGGTTAAAAAAATCAACGTCACCAATCTTTTGCTTGCTTTGGGATTTCAAATCGATACAAAAAAATGGATTGTCAGCCACGAACCAATTGGCGTGAAAATCGAACCGCGTTTCTCTGACCTGAAAGGGCTCGTGCCGCCACAGGATATCAAGGACCCCTCCACAGGCAAGATACTCGCTCCCAAGAACAAGGAAATATCCGAGGCAACCGCTGAGAGAATCTGCGATATTCTGAAAAGCGATGACACAATCACCTTCATGTACAAGGTGAAAGATCTCCCGATGAACACGAGTTTGATTGAGACATATCTTGATGCGGGAATCGAAACGGAAAAAGAAGCCCTTATTGATATCTACAAAAGACTGCGGCCGGGAGACCCGCCAAACCTTGAAACCGCGCGGAATCTCATCGAGGGCAGGTTCTTCGATGAAAAGAAATACGACCTCTCACCGGTCGGGCGTTATAAATTGAACAAGCGTCTGGGAATTGATATTCCGCTCCCGATTCGCTACCTGACCAAGATTGATTTGATTGAGACAATACGCGAACTTTTCCATACGAATGAAAGCACTGATGATATTGACCATCTCGGCAATCGCAGAATCAGAAGTGTTGGCGAGCTGATTCAGAATCATTTCCGCAAGGGTTTGTTAAGGATGGAGCGTGTGGCAAGGGAACGCATGGCAACTCAGGAGGCATCACGCCTTACACCGCAGGCTTTGATTAACACAAGAAGCGTTGTTGCCGTTCTCAAGGAGTTCTTTGGTTCGTCGCAGTTAAGCCAGTTTATGGATCAGACAAATCCGCTTGCTGAACTTACCCACAAAAGGCGATTATCAGCTCTTGGTCCGGGTGGCCTTAGCCGTGAGCGTGCCGGTTTTGAGGTTCGCGACGTTCACCATTCGCACTATGGACGAATCTGCCCAATTGAATCCCCTGAAGGCCCAAATATCGGGTTGATTGGCTCGCTGGCGTCTTATGCCAAAATAAACGAGTATGGATTCATTCAAACGCCGTATCGTTTAGTCAGGAAGGGCAAAGTTTCCATGGAAATAAATTATCTTACAGCGGATGACGAGGGTGATTTCAAAATCGCCGGCGCAAACGCCCTGCTGGACAAGAACAACAGGTTTATTGAATCGAAGGTAAGTGTCAGGCACAGGAAAAACGTTTACAAGGAAGATCCCAATGAAATCCAGCTGATGGACGTTTCCCCGATGCAGCTTGTTTCTCCAACAACGGCTTTGATCCCATTCCTTGAACATGATGACGCCAACCGGGCGCTTATGGGGTCAAACATGCAGCGGCAGGCTGTTCCGCTAATGACTCCGGAAGCTCCGCTTGTTGGAACCGGAATGGAGAAAAAAATCGCCATGGATTCCGGGGTTGTAACCATCAGTGAAAAAGCTGGCACTGTGGTTGAACTTCAGGCGGACAAAATTGTAATTGAGCAAAAAGACGGGACAAGGGACGAATACAACCTTCAGAAGTTCACACGTTCCAACCAGGGAACCTGCATGAACCAGAAACCGATTGTCGATATAAACCAGCAGGTTAAAGAAGGACAACCAATCGCTGACGGTTTCAGTGTTGACAGGAGTGAACTCGCGCTTGGAAGGAATATCCTTGTAGCGTTCATGCCGTGGCGCGGATACAACTACGAGGATGCTATTCTTCTAAGCTCCAGACTGGTGGAAGATGATACTTATACTTCAATTCATATCGACAAATATGAGTGCGAGGCGCGGGATACCAAACTTGGTCCCGAAGAGATAACAAGAGATATTCCACACCTTGGGGAAAACCTGCTTCGCAACCTTGATGATAACGGTGTGATTGTATCTTCAACATCGGTTATGTCGGAGGATATTCTTGTTGGCAAGGTTACACCAAAAGGTGAAACTGAGCCGACTCCCGAGGAAAAACTGCTCAGGGCGATTTTCGGTGAGAAATCACTGGATGTCAGGAATACATCACTGAAAGTTCCGCATGGCGGAAAAGGCAAAGTAATCAACGTCAGGACATTCTCGCGTGAAGACGGCGATGAACTGTCTCCCGGCGTGAACAAACTAGTCAGGGTTCTTGTTGCGCAGCGCAGGAAAATTCAGGAAGGCGACAAGATGTCCGGGCGGCACGGAAACAAAGGCGTTGTTTCCAAAATCATCCCCAAGGAGGATATGCCATTTATGGCGGACGGCACTCCGGTTGATATCGTACTCAACCCGATGGGTGTTCCGTCTCGAATGAATCTTGGGCAAATCCTTGAAACGCATCTCGGATATGCGGCAAAAAAACTTGGATTCAGAGCCATTACTCCGGTCTTTGATTCCGCAAGTGAAGAGGAAATTCGAGAGGCTCTTAAAGCAGCCGGTTATCCGGAGTCCGGAAAAGTAACTCTCTACGATGGCAAAACCGGAGAGTCTTTCGACAAGGATATTACCGTTGGGCAAATCTACATGCTCAAGCTCAACCATCTTGTTGAGGATAAAATCCATGCGAGAAGTGTTGGCTCGTACGCGCTGGTTACACAGCAGCCACTCGGTGGAAAGGCGCAGTTCGGTGGCCAGAGATTTGGAGAGATGGAGGTTTGGGCACTTGAAGCGTACGGCGCCGCTTACACTCTGCAGGAAATTCTGACAATTAAATCGGATGACGTTGACGGAAGAAACAGGACATACGAGGCAATTGTCAAGGGTGATGTTCTTGAAGAACCGGGCATTCCCGAATCGTTCAATGTTTTAATCAAGGAACTTCAGGGATTGTGCCTGGATATTACGTTGTCCTCAAAGCGTGAGAATGTCGAGGAAGATGAAGATCTGATTTTATAATTTTCCATTCGGAGTTTGTGTGTTATGGCTCCGTATGGAATTTGCATTTATAGTTTTATTTTAAGCCGAATGCGGCAATTAAGTCATCAAACATCAGTGAGGTAGTCGATGGCTATGAACTTGAAAGAAATAAACTCTGTCAGTATCAGACTGGCATCTCCTGAGAAAATCATGAGCTGGTCTCATGGAGAGGTAAAAAAACCGGAAACGATTAACTACCGTACACTGAAACCGGAAAAGGATGGCCTCTTCTGTGAAAGGATTTTCGGTCCAACCAAGGATTGGGAATGCTACTGCGGTAAATATAAGAAATCGCGTTATCGTGGTGTTATCTGCGACAAGTGCGGCGTTGAGGTTACTCTCAGCAAGGTGCGCCGCGAAAGGCTTGGGCATATTACTCTGGCATCGCCGGTATGCCATATCTGGTATGTGAAGGGAATCCCGGGACGAATCTCCGCTCTTTTGAGTATTAAATCGAAAGACCTGGAGAAGGTCGTATATTACATTTCCTTCATTATCACAGAGGTTGATAAAGACCGAATCAAGGACCTCATGCCTCTTCTCAAGGAGGCTGTGGACCTTGAAGTCCAGGAAAGAGTTACGATAGACCCGCAGGAGGAGTCTGAACTCAAACTTGATCTTAGTGGATTGATTGCCAATCTGCTGTCTGAAGGCTGGACCGCGACTAAAGCCATTTATCTTAAAGGTGTGAAGAAGGCATTTGTCAAGAAAGATGACAAATTCACTGAATCAATTATTCGTGAACTTATTCTTAACGGAATAACAACCATTGACGCAACTGATCCTGTCGGAAAGAATCATGAGTTTGATTTTACCGAGCAAACATCCTCTTTTCTAAAAGACAAGGAACCGATAGATAACATTGTTGACCCGCTAACGGGAGAAGTTCTCGCTAACAAAGGGGTTGAACTCCATCATGATGCCCTGAAACGGCTTTTTGATGCCGGAATTTTCAGTTTGGATGTCCTCGACCGACAGCAGCGAATGATACTTGAATCGCGTGCCCGTGAAAATGAAAAACGGCTTGAGGAAATACGCGCGGCTCTTGACCTGCTTCTTGAACTGGAACTGAAAGGGCTTTTAAGTGAATCCGAGTACAGGCGTCTGGCACTTCTTGGTGATGTAATCGAGGACCGCCTGGGTGTCAAACTGGATACTTTCTTCAAAGCGCAGATGGGTGCCGAAGCAGTCAAGTATCTGCTTGGGAAAATAGACCTGAAAGCTGACGCGATAGAACTCAGAGAACTGATTTTAACTTCAACCAGCCGCGCCAAGCGCGCTAAATATATCAAGCGGCTGGGAATTATTCGCGCCTTTCTTAGAAGCGGCAACAAGCCGGAATGGATGATTCTCAATGTTCTTCCGGTTATTCCACCTGAACTGCGCCCGATGGTTCAGCTTGAGGGTGGACGTTTCGCCGCCAGCGACCTTAACGACCTCTATCGACGAGTCATTAACCGGAATTCACGGCTGAAACGTCTTGTCGATATTAAAGCCCCGGAGAGTTTGGTTCGAAACGAGAAACGAATGCTCCAGGAGGCTGTTGATGCTCTAATCGACAACGGACGACGCGGCAAAGTGGTTACAGGCTCAAACAACCGGCCTCTGAAATCACTCTCCGACCTTCTCAAGGGCAAGCAGGGACGATTCCGGCAGAATCTGCTTGGAAAGCGTGTTGACTATTCCGGACGTTCGGTTATTGTCGTAGGGCCTGAACTTAAACTGCACCAGTGCGGTATTCCCAAAATCATGGCGCTCGAATTTTTCAAACCTTTCGTTTTGAAGAAGATTGTTGACGAGGGCTACGCTCCTCAAATTAAAAATGCGAAAATGCTTGTTGAGCAGCTTGACCCGAGAATCTGGGATGTTCTTGAGACTGTTATCAAGGGAAATCCTGTCATGTTAAACCGCGCTCCGACACTGCATCGCCTTGGTATTCAGGCGTTCGAGCCGGTTCTTATCGAAGGAAAAGCAATTCAGATTCATCCTCTTGTCTGCCAGGCTTTCAACGCTGACTTCGACGGCGACCAGATGGCTGTTCATCTTCCTCTCAGCCTGGCTGCTCAGGCAGAGGCCAGAACACTGATGCTGTCCGCTAACAACCTTTTGAAACCGGCTGACGGCAAGCCAATCGCTGTGCCAACACAGGATATGATTGTCGGTATCTATTATCTTACTGTTGAACTTGAAGACTTGCCAATCACTTCCTGCACCGAGCTTTTTAAACCCAAATCCAAAAATCTCAGAGAGAGCAGGGGAACACGGTTCTTTGCTAATGAGGATGAACTGATAACAACTTATGAACTTGGCAAAATCAAACTGCACGAACCGGCTCTGGTGAGAATCAAAAAGACAGCTGTTATTGAACAGGTCCCGTTTAGAAAAACCATCCCGGCAAATCGGGTAATTGAAACAACATGTGGACGAGCTATTTTCAACCAGCTTGTGCCAGATGATATCCCCTTCTATAACGTAATGCTCAATAAATCGCTTGTTGGTGATATTGTAGCATCTCTCTACAAAACACATGGAATACACGTTACCGTGGAAATGCTTGATAAAATCAAGGAAAAGGCGTTTGAGTTCGCGACAAAAGCAGGACTGACTATTTCAATCAGCGATGTTACGGTCCCACCGATGAAAAAGAACATCATTGCGGATACGGAAAAGAAAATAGCAATTCTTGACAAACAAAGGGAGTCCGGAAAGATTGACGATTTACAATGGTATCAGGATACAATCCATAATTGGACATCCGCAACAAATCAAGTCACAAAAGCGTTGCTGGAGCATTTTGATAGGATGAATCCAATATACCTGATGTCCACTTCCGGTGCGAGAGGTAATATACAGCAGGTTCGACAGTTGGCGGGAATGAGAGGCTTGATGGCTGACCCGTCCGGGCGAATTATGGAACTGCCAATCAAGTCGAATTTCCGTGAGGGCCTTACTGTTCTGGAATACTTCATATCAACTCACGGCGCGAGAAAGGGCCTTGCCGATACAGCGTTGAGAACTGCTGACTCCGGATATCTTACAAGGCGTCTTGTTGATGTCGCTCAGGATGTTATTATCACTGAAGAGGACTGCCAGACCACGCAATTCATGGAAGTTAAGCCTACCAAATTCGGAAAGCGTATTATTCAGAAACTTGGTGAAAGAATTCTTGGGCGAACATCGGCTCAGGACCTCATTGATGAGGAAACCGGTGAGATAATTGTTCGAATCGGTGAAATGATCGATGAGGATATGGTTGAAAAAATCGAGGCTTTAAAACTGAATAAGTTTAAAGTCCGATCTGTTCTCACATGCCAGACTAATCGCGGCGTTTGCCAAAAATGTTACGGACGGGACCTCGCTACATCCCGCTTGGTGGAAATTGGAACGCCAATCGGTATTATCGCGGCGCAGTCGATCGGTGAACCGGGAACGCAGTTAACCATGCGTACTTTCCATACTGGCGGTGTCGCTGCTGACCAGGACATCACGCAGGGACTTCCAAAAGTTGAACTTCTGTTCGAGCTTTTTGAAGCTCGTTATCAGAAAGAGGGAGCGCTTATTTCTGAAACCGCCGGGACAATTCGAATCAACAACGACCCATTTATCATGACAATCGAATGCAAGGAACACGACGCTCAAGTCGCAAGAGATAAAGAACAGGAGAAGGATAAGAAAACAAAAGGAAAGAAGAAAAAGAAAAAGAGGGATGAGATACAAACAATATTCACGCATGATGACATCGTTGGTCGAAAACTTCTTGTCGCGGATGGAGACAAAATCCGCAAGGGCGAGAAGCTGACTCACGGAATGGTTAATCCACGGCGTGTTCTTGCCTTACAGGGAATCCGGGAATGCCAGAAATTCCTGGTGGATGAGGTTCAAAGCGTTTACAAGGAACAGGGCGTTGACACAAACGACAAGCATATCGAGGTTATTGTCAGGCAGATGCTCAGATTTGTGAAAATCACTGACCCAGGAGATACTCATCTGCTCAATGGTGACCTTGTTGACCACACCCGGTTTGAGAAAATCTGCCTGCGATATATAGAGGCGAAAATGCAGCCTCCGAAAGCTGACCCGATTCTACTCGGTATTTCAAAAGCGTCACTTTCAACTGAAAGCTTCCTGTCAACAGCGAGTTTCCAAGAAACCACCAAGGTTCTCACAAACGCCGCTGTCGAGGGCAAAACCGACTACCTGCGTGGCTTGAAGGAGAATGTGATTATCGGACGTCTCGTTCCGGTTGGCACTGGACAGGAAAAATTCCAGAATCTCATGGTGAAACTTGCCCATGCGCCTGTCAGCGCTGATGAAGAAATCATCGAGGAAGGCAAAAAAACGGTTGAGTAGCCGTTTAGCTTTATCTCTGATATGAAATTCAAACAGCACCACGCATCAGTGTGGTGCTTTTCAATTAGCCACCCTTGAAAAGGCATTTTGGATTGTTGCTTGCTAGCAAGTAGCCCGGTTTCTCATGAGACTGTCTCAGAACTAATTGAAATGTGCAAATAACCAGTAATTTTGTGCCGCGGGCATCCTGCCTGCATTTTTTTATTTAACTTAAGATTTGAAAAGATGCAGGCAGGATGGGGCTGTTGAAAAAGCCCATTATATCCCAGACCGTAGGGGCAACTCTCCGTGGTTGTCCTGTATTTATGCCAATATTTAGGGTAATCACAGAGACATACCCCCTACATTCAGCCCTTTTTCAACAGCCCCAGGATGCCCGCAGCACAAAACACAGAACAAAATTGTTAGATATTCACAGGATATTTACTAGATGTTTATTAGTTCTGAGACAGTCTCCTCATTACCGGGAAAAATGAGGTTGAATTTACGCATTACCCCGGTGAAGGGACACCGCGGTGAAAAGACACCGGGCTACATGTTATAAACTAAAAACATTTTCCCCTGGGAGCGCTGGTTTCTAACCGGCACCTGTGTTAGGTTAATAGAAATCAATCAAGCTTGTCTAACAAACGGCATACCAAAAAATATACGTTGAGTTAATCCAGCATGTTTGTAAGATTCCCGTTTTTACATCTTAGTTAGCTCGTTCAGGTGCCGGTTAGAAACCAGCGCTCCCAGGGGAAAAACGTTTTCCGACAAGCTCGTGCGTGAGCAGTAAGTGCGATAACAGCCTACTGCGTCACTCCCGCCTCTTTCATCTTTCTCAAAGCATCCTTCGCTTCCTGATAATCGCCATCCAATTCAACGGCAATCTCAAATTGTTTAATCGCCTCATCATTTTTCCGAACCTGCGTTAGCATCAGTCCAAGATTATAATGGTTCTGCGCGTTATCGGGATTCATTTCCACAAGTTCCTTCATCTCGCCAATCGCCTCGACTGTCTTTCCCGATCTGAACAACGCGAAGGATAGATTCATCTTAGCCTTGAAATATCTTGGGTTTATCGCAATAGCATCCCGGAATTTCACAATCGCCGGCTGGAATTCCTTTCTTTCCATGTAAACCAGGCCGGCGTTGAATCGGGATGCGGAATATTTCGGATTTACTTCAGACGCTTTGTCATACATTTCAATCGCCTTATCCAAATCACCCAGTTGCTTATAGCAAGAGCCCATATTGTTGTACGCATCCGCATATATGGGATATGTCTGCAAAGCGAGTTCCTGATATTTAATCGCCTGCTTGTATTCACCATCCCTGAATGCCAGTATTCCAAGAGTGTAATATGTCGATGCCTGATTGGTTGTCTTGCGATAGGGGTAAAGCGTGGGAATCGCAAAGATTACGATAACAAGTGTCGCTGCAAGATATCGCTTGCTGGAGTGTAAATCGTAATTTCGATTTTTCAACGCTTTTAGGTACTCGACAACTCCGAAACCGGCGAATCCAACAAGCACGGCTGTAAGTGGAATACGGAATCTGCTTACCACTGTAAAAATCATTAATCCAATAAACAGGGATGCGAGATAGAATAAAAGAAGAATTATCCTGCTGTCCTTTTTGTTTGCCAGCACTATTCCAACAAGCCCAAGAAGGCTGATTAATCCAAACGGCACAAAGAAAAGCAGCAGCGACGGCACATGTTTTTTTTCAAAAGGCAGATTGTAGTTATTTGGAATTTCATACGTGTTTATCAGCCAGTAGAGTTTGTTGATTTCATAAGACAGCCATCTGGGAAAATCACCCGTTATCTCCGCGAACCCGCGTTTCATCCAGTATGCCGAAACCTCTTTTGGCCCCAGTTCACGCTTCTCAGCCAGCTCGGCAATTTCTTTCGCTTTTTCCTCCTCCTTTTCAATCGAATCGCTTATCGATTCCCGACGCGTGAATGTGGGAGCGGCATCCTTGTTAGCTCCGTAATAGAAATTAATTCCCGTGTTGCATGTAAGAGGAATGAACTCACCGCTTGCGTTGTAGTTATGTATCGTTACAGGCAGAATTGGAATCAGAACACCGATTAGAAGAAGAACACACTGCAAAAAAGGGGAATGTCCCAACCAAGATTGTAAACCCGATAAACGCTTGGGTTCTGGTTGTTGATTCTTAATAGTATCATGCTGGAAATCCGGTGTGGACTGTCCCCTTTTTTGCATGTCCTTTTTAAAAACCGGCTTGTGATGAATGAAGTACCAGGCTAAAACAAGCGGTATGAACAGCAGTATATTCGGACGATGTATGACCGCGATTCCCAAAACAAGCCCGGTGATAAAAGTCAACGGATAATTTGGCTTCTGAGCATCTTGTTTAAGCAGGAGGAAAAGTGAAAGCAGATAGAAAAAAACTGTGAAGGTCGGCAGCAGCATCTTGCTTTCATAGAACACAAACGGTGCGTGCAAAACAGCGAAAATCAGCGCGACTATCGCGGCCTTTTTACCGAATACAACTTTGCTTACCATGTAAATCAGAAACAGGTTGATTACCCCGACCACATGCTGGACAATCACAACGCTGCTAATTGATTCCCCGAAAACCTTAAAAATTCCGGCCATGATATATGGATAAAGCGGCGCCATGTAGAATACGCCGTCATGAATAAAATTCCCCGATGCTATTTCCCGTGCCCAGTCATAATAGACTCCAGCGTCGCTGACAGCCTCGTCGAACAACGGATTATTAGCGCTGTTCTGAATAAAATAAAAAATCCTCATGCCAATCGCTGCAACGAGAATGATAATCAGAAAAAGAGATGTTCTGTCAGGCGGTTGTTTTCCCTGGCTCAAAGCCGGTTGTTTGTTAACTTTATCAGCAGCTGATTTCTTTCGCTTTCGTTTCGCCATCGGACATAAATTCTACATGATTTCAACATGAATTACCCGCACCAGCAGTTTTCAGCATATCCCAACAACCCAATCAAAATCCGCGCAATGATGAAAAATCCCTGTTTATGCAGATTAACCATCATATGTAGGGGCGCTGCTTGCTGCGCCCCGAATTGACCATGTTTAATGCGGCACACCGGGGCGCGGCAAGCAGCGCCCCTACACTAAACCGTCATCTTCCGCATCCCCCTTTTCAAGAGCTCCATAGGCTGATTTACAAATCAGAAGCCAATGAAAATCACAACAGTAACAATCCACCAAACTCTGTGTAAACTAGTGTCCTGTATTTCAATTAGCCGGACGCCTCCTGTTTTTTCATAACTTGTTGTGCCCTGTTGATTTTTTCCAGGATTTTCCGACCATCTGCTCTCCATCTATACGGTTTTGGATCCTCGTTCCTTCTTTTCAGGTAAGCCATGATTGACCGGATTAATTCTGGAACACTTGAGAAACTTCTGTCGCGAATACATTCCATGGTGATATCAGCGAAAAATCTCTCAACCATATTCATCCACGAACAACTTGTTGGTGTAAAGTGCATACGGAATCGAGGATTTTTTCCAGCCATTTCTTTACCTTTGCATGTTTATGGGTGCTGTAGTTATCAGCGATCACATGAATTTCCATTCCACTGGGGGGTGAAGTCTGATTAAAATTTCATCTTGACATTACCCACCTTGAGAGTTAGACTCCTCTACTTAAATTAGAGATGCCTAAGTAAGTAAGGCGCGCCTAATTTGAAATCGTTAAACTAATTTCGGTTACTGTTCTGAAAATAACTCTAACCAAAACAAGGAGGACTCAAAAATGAGTCGTCGATTTTTTTCAATTGCAATTCTGGTTTTAACCTCTTTTGTTCTTTCTGCGGTTCCGGCGCGGGCTGACGCGATACTTGGATGCCCCAAAGGGCTTGATGAAGACCAGTTCTGGGTCATGATGTCAACGATATTCAGCAGCATGACCGAGAAATACGACCGTAAAACCGACTCCATGCTTGCATTGCCGGATGGCTGGCACAGGGATGTCAACAAGACAATGCTCCGTTTGGGGTATGGGATTGCGGAAGATATTGATGTCGGATTGGTTTTGACACACATGGATATCGATGCCAAAACCTGGAACAAGGATAAGGAGAAATGGAACGAATTTAAGGATACCGGATGGGATGACCCCTGGTTGACTGTCAAGAGACGGTGTTTGCATGAGCAAAACTATCTCGGTTTCGATGAAGTTTATGTAAGTGTTGGAGCGGGTTTTAAACTCCCAACAGCCATAAATGTTGAAGAAGTAAAACATGGCATTTCAAATGGCGCAGGGGAAAGCGAACTTGGAATTCTGACAAATTGGACCAAAGGAAGATGGGAATTCTGCAATCACTTGAAGCATAGATGGCGCGATACAGCTCCAGTAATTAAAGGCTGGAAATATTCCGGACAGGATCTCACAAACAGACTGTATTACAAATTCAAGATTGGTTATGATCTCACGGGAGAGGGTATATGGCAGGTCGGCATTAAGCTTGGTGGCTGGATGGATATGCAGGATGTCAAACTGAATCCGAAAACGCACTGGCACAAGGGTCTGGATGGTAAAAAATGCTACAGCCACAATGTAACTCTGGGGCTTGAATACTCACCAACACAAACCGAACATCAGAAATTCAAACTCGGTTGCGCGTTTCCTTATAGTGTTACAAACGTCATGTCACCAGATTACACAATCACACTAATCGGAATGTGGGTCTGGTAAATTAACCTGATATTGAACGCCAGAAGAATGGCCAAAATTGAGATTTGCAGCTGCTTTGTTGTTGGGGTGGGTTTTAAACCCACCCCTTTCTGCCAGATATGCCACTACGAAAACACCACAATCTTTGAGAACAGGCATTTTTAACAATACTAAAATCGAGAACTGTGATTCCGAATCCTGCGGTTTGGGAATTCTGTCGATGAAAGGTGTATAATTGATATGATTGGAATTTCAGCATTGCAATTACGATTGGATTGAATGATAGATACTAACCATGAGCGATTCAGATTCAGGCAGTAAAAATAAGGCAGATTTCGCGGCGTATAAAGACCTTGCGCGCCCCTTTACTCTTCTAATGCCCTTTGTGGGATTTCTCGCGGGAGCCGGGATAGCGTATTCCGCAATCAAGCCGGAGAGTATTGGAATTGGCCTTTATATTAACATTCTGCTGGGCGCGATAGCCGCACCTCTTCTGAATGTCGCGTCAAATGCAATCAACCAATATTACGATTACGATATCGACTGCATCAACAAACCGGACAGGCCGCTTCCATCCGGACGAATGTTAAAAATAACAGCGATTCGCTTCGGAATTGGCACGTATATCCTCGCGATAATTCTTGCCGCATTTATAAACATGCCTGTTCTGATTGTGGTTGTGATTACCGCGTTGATTACATATTTCTACTCCGCGCCGCCGATACGATTCAAGAATAATCCTATCCTTGCGAATGTCGCGATGGCGATTCCAAGAGGACTTCTTTTGCCTGTTGTCGGATGGTTTGCCGTTCATCCCGACAAACTCACAAGCTCAACTCCCTGGGCGATAGGCTCAATCCTGTTTCTTTATGTGCTCGGAGCGGCATCCACAAAGGATTACGCTGATATGAAGGGGGATGAAGCATGCGGCGCGAGAACTCTTCCAGTGGTTCTGGGTGTCAAACGAAGCGCATGGGTGATTTCACCCAGTTTTGTAATCCCGTTTCTGTTGATTCCTATTTTTATCCATCAAGGATTACTTGAGCCGCACACATTTCCATTAACTTTCCTTTCAATCTGGGGACTTTATATCGCGTGGCTGATTCTACGCAATCCCGAATCGCTTGCTCTGGAGGGCAACCATCCAAGCTGGAAGCATATGTATCTGCTGACAATGGCGATGCAGCTGGGCTTTCTTGCCAGCTATGCCATAGGCTGCAGGTAGAAAAGTGATTTTCTGATTTCACAAAATTTGGCTGATGGTTTAAAATATACGGGCAGTTGATTGAAACGCTTTCACAAAAATGTGGAGATTAACTGGAGCAGATGAAAACTCAGCAGAATTAGAAGGCGGTTAAGTAATAATGGCAATTGAAAGAAAAAGCGGCAGGAGATTCAAGCAGGCAAAGTCGCAATCACGCAACACTTTTAACCTTGGTACGTTCAAAGTTCTGTTGGTCTTTCTTGTTCTCATTCCAATTGTGTTCTATTTTATTGCTCCGGAGATTAGAAACTCATTTATCAGTTATCAGACAGGGCAGATATATGAACGATTCCATAAAATATCAACAGCAAAGAGACATTATGAGTCAGCCTATAAGTCGTCTGAGCAAAAGAACCTTAAAGCCCAATGGAAATTTGCCCAGATGTGCAACTATCTTGAGGAGTATAATTCAGCATTAAAAGCCACAACCAACGTTATTGAGGAAATCAAACCGGCTGATCAGGCGCTTTTGTCGAAATTCTATCTTGAACAGGGGCGTGCAAATGAGGGGTTGGAGGATTTTGACGCCGCGATGATTTCATATTCGAGAGGTGCAAAGTTAGATGCTGACAATTATCATGTCCTGATTGGGCTGGGGAAAATGTACAGGGTGAAAGGCGATTACAAACGATCCCGGAAAACTCTTGAGGATGCGGTTAATATCCATAAGCTAAGATCTCCTGAAGCTCATTATGAACTTGCGTTGACCTACATCGCGGAGAACAACAACGCGGATGCTCTCGATGAACTTGATTACGCTCTCAGCCAACTGCCATCCAGGAAATTGAAACACAAAGCACAACAGAAAAAGAACGAAATTATCGCGAACTAAATTAAGAGAGCTCTGGAAAAGTCAGGTTTGCCGGAATATTTAACAAGTGAATTCGATTCCGTTATGCCCGGGAAAGGGCCTGTCGGGAAAGTTGTTGCCTTTTATTGGTAATTGATAAAAACAAAAATTGGCCTCTGAAAACATTATTCGCCAATTAACCCGTCATTCCCGCTTTCGCGGGAATGACGGTATTTTGTTCTTTTCTGAAATGTTCCGATAAATCTGACTTATTCAGAGCTCTCAATAATTTTAAAGTGAGCGAAATCCTGTGCTACAATCAAAACATATCGCCCACGACGGGGCTTTTTTTGTATAATAAAACAGCATTACACGGTTGATAAATACTAAATAATGCCTGAAACCTGTAAAAAATATTTCATTAAAACATTCGGATGCCAGATGAATATCGCTGACAGCAACAGGTTTGCCCGTATCCTGGATGAACTCGGATTCACGCGCTCTGACTCGCCGAGTGAAAGCGATTTGGTAGTTGTCAACACGTGTGTCGTACGGGCGAAAGCTGAGGACAAAGCGATATCGTACATTGGTGAAATCGAGCGTATTCGCAAATCAGGCTCAAAAGTGAGTGTGATTCTTGCCGGATGCCTCGTGCCTTTGGTAAACGAAAATGAAATAAAACGTCGATTCCCGGTCATTTTGTTTTCTATCAATCCTGAGAATGTCGATACATTTCGCGATTTGGTTCTTGAACACTGCAAACCTGTTCCTGATTGTGAAAAGATATCTGATGATGTCATCCAAAAGGATTCAGGCAAATCTTCATTTCATGCGTTTGTAAATATAATGCGGGGATGCGAGCAGCATTGCACCTATTGCATTGTTCCCAAAGCGCGAGGCAACAACGCAAGCAGGAAATATGAGGATATCCGGGATGAAATAAAATGGCGAATTGACAATGGCGCGAAAGCAATTACTCTTCTCGGACAAAGCATCCTTGATTACGGCAAGGACTGGCAGGATAAGAAACCCATCAGTTCGATAAAAGGCGATGATTTATTCAGGGATCTTCTTGATAGAATTTCGATTGAGTTTCCCGATATCTGGATTAAATTCCTTACATCACATTCAAAAGACCTGTTGTTCGAAACGATTGATTTAATCGCATCGCGGGATAACATAAGCAAATTCATTCATCTGCCGATTCAATCCGGTGATGATGGAATTCTAAAAAAGATGAATCGCGGCCATAACAGGGATGATTATTTCAAATTGGTTGAATATATAAATAATAAAATTCCCGATGTCAGATTGTCGAGCGACATTATAGTCGGGTTCCCGGGCGAGAATTTGGATGCCTTTGAACAGTCGCTTGATTTACTGCGGCGTGTGCGATTTTTCAAAGTGTTCACATTCCTGTATTCGACTCGACCATCAACAGCCGCCGCTCGAATGAAAGATGATTTGCCAATCGAGGAAAAACGAGCTCGATTGAACCGACTCATCGATCTTCAGAATCTGATTACACTGGAACGCCACAAGGAACTTGTGGGTGAAAAACTAATAATAATGGTCGAGGGGCCGGCTTTGAAATCGGAAGAAATGTTAATGGGTAGAAGTCTGAGTGAGGATATCGTAATATTTAACAGTGTGGATTTCGTTAGCACAGGAGATTTTGTTCGAGTGAAAATTATCGAGGAACGCCAGCGCACATTAATTGGCGAATTTGTGGATAGAGCCTGAGAAATCAGTTTATGCGAAAAAAAAGGCAGCACATAACCAGAAGCATACTTGGAATAGTCGGCGGGCTTGCGCTTGGATATATCATCGCGCTGGATGTTACCGGCTGGTTTTTTATAAAACCGTCAACTCTGATACTGATTGAAATAGCCTGCGCGCTGTTTCTGTTTCGGATTACTCATGGGCTTATGGAGGATGAGCGTATCAGCACACCGGTTAAACGCGGTTATTTCTGGGGCGTTACGGCGCTTGTTATCGCGCATGTTTTCAACATGGGTTATCTCTATCTCAAAGACCTTCAGGCGTTGTTTGACATTGCCACAATCAATTTCGCTGAAAGCCTTGCGTTGGGCTGGCTTTATTTCCACCTGCCCATATTCGGATTTATCTTCGGCGCTGTTTATGATTACTGCGCTGTTTGTGTTAGGAATCGTAGAAAAGCTCTGCGTTTGAAAAAGCTTGCATCCCCAATCGCAAAAGCAGAAGGCGAAAAACCCATCAAGTTAAATAATCCGCATGTCGAATAGCTCGTCATTCCCGCGAAAGGGGCTGTTGAAAAAGCCTATTTTCCCCGTAACCCGGTCATGCCGTCCCGAACTAAAGAAACAATTATCTATAAGGTGAATCAGGCATGCCGTGATAGTGGCTATCTATGCGGAACTCCGGAATGCCTGCGAACGTTGCAGAATTGATTCATGTTTTTTTACACTAGTGTCCGGTTAAGTTAGATACCAATTACCGTATTGCTGATTAATAGAGAACAAACCGGCATGTTTGTATTTATCAGACGTGAAACGAAAGTGAATATCGAGTCGTTCTATCCGTAAAAAGGGTACAGTCCCGAATGTCACTCGGTTAAGCAGTATAGCCAATTTCAATTAGTTTACGTTCTAATTTTCTAGGTA
>JAGGVT010000142.1 GCA_021157815.1 bacterium
CTTGTTGACACATTTTTTGTGCCTCCCTGATTGTTTTATGGTAAAAACAAATCTTTACTTGACTTCTTTCGAATGTCAAGAGGGAGGCGCTTTCTGCGTCAACAAAAACTTATACATTTAAACAGTCCCCTTTTTTTACTCAATCTAAACTCAACCCACACGATTTATTGAAGCGCCATTATTTTTAACGCTTAAAGCAGGTGATTTATAAAGAAGTCTCGGATGCCCTATTCAGGCTCGGGATCCTCTTTGTCTTTTTGGTTTTCAACAGGGCGGGATAAATCGCTTCGAATTATTTTTGGCCTTGGCTTGAAATCCTCATCGACATCATCCCAGTCGAGCGGCCCTTTCAAATAGTCCTTTTCGCCAACCTTGCGGCCCTCCTTTTCGAGTTCCTTTTCCGCAATGACACGAAGTTCCTCGCGGCTCATTTTATCTATGCTCGCGAATCCCTCCGGCAGGTCATTACCATAAATTGCCTTTAATTCTTCAGGGGTCATTTCTGATATCGTGATTTTACTTTTTTGTTGTTTATCTCTGATTCTCTTAATCCTGAGCAGGAGGAAAACCACACCGAAGATAACTACAAAAAGCAGCAGGTACATCGAGGCGCGAGTGAGGTTTGTAATATAAACCATTCTTTCCAATGCTTCATGGGGATCAGTGTGTTGTGTGCCGCGAACATGAGGTGAAACGGATGTTAACAGGAAAACATGAATCAACGGTATCAACCCGTTAAAGTTCATGCGTCTCCCCCTCATTCTCGATTTCATCTTCATCCGCCAAATCAATAAGAGGGGTTACTAATTCGAATTCTTCGAAATCCTCTCGTTTACTCTCAATTTCCCTGCGAATTTCTTTCGCTTCAAGCTTCGGTTTTTCCTCAACCTCAGGCTCCTGAATTCTCTGCGCTTTCTTTTCCTCCGCCAGATTTTCCATTTCCTTCCTCATGGCATCAACATCTACGCCACCAACGCTCGCTTCTTTCTGAGCCTTGTTATTGAAATAGAAAATGATTGCTGCCAGGATACAGACTGGGATCGCTATTATAAATGTCAGTTTGAGCGTTTCAAAAACCTGAAAAGCTTCATCCGGTTTATTCAAAACGTGCTTTCCTCCAGTCGGTTATATGGGTTCCGTCACCTGCTCCTCGTCCTCCTCATCCTTCTTGAGCTCGTCAACATGCTTGAGTGAATCAGCTTCCATCCTGTCAATGAAAAGTATTCCATCCAGATGGTCGAGCTCGTGCTGGAAAACTCTTGCTGCCAGTCCCGTATATTCCTCCTCGATTTTATTCATGTTGATATCATAATACCTGGTTTTTGTCTTTATCGCTCTTTTAACCTGAGCGACATGATCGGGATAACTGAGGCAGCCTTCGTATTCGATAATCTCGCCCTCTCGCGACAAAATCTGCGGATTGATTGCAACGTTTATTTCTATTTCCTCACCGCTGTCAAACGCTTCAAAGTCGGATACAAAAACGAAAAATCGCTTGTTTAGCCCGACTTGAGCGGCGGCGAGCCCAATTCCCTTCTTGGCAAGCATTGTGTATGACATATCTTCAATCAGTTTTTTCATCTCGTCATCAACAAAATTGATTTTGCTGGAGGTCTTTTTGAGAATCGGATTTCTGTATCCCAGAATCGTAAGCATTGATTCGGGCTGTTCCATTTCTCTTTCTCTTTCTTCTTTTTCCTTCATTAGATATCCCCATAGGAAACCGTAAATAAAATACTTCTGTTAACACTGCAATTATACCGCTTTGACGCGGTAAAAAAAATAGATTATAAATAGTCGTCCCTGAAAAATCATGTTCTGGTTATTGCGTTAAAAAAATATCTTTTCCTGGGAGCGCTGGTCTCTGGCCGGCACCTGAACGAGCTAACCAATATGGAAAAACGGAAATCATGCAAACGTAGTTGATTAACTCAACGCTTATCTTTTGGTATATCGTTTGTTAGATAAGCTCATTTTATTTCTATTAACCTAACACAGGTGCCGGTCAGAGACCAGCGCTCCCAGGTTCAGTTTCTTACCGCTACCACAAATCACCATGTTTCGAGCTTTTTCAGGAGCGACTGCCTAAAGCATGTTAAGCGGGTTGATATCAATGTCCATCCAGGCGCCTTTTTGAGTCTTCATGCGATTCTCCATGCGTGATACAGCGTTAATAAGGTCATCCACATTCTTTGCTTTCAGGATCAAATGGTGGCGATATTTTCCCGCGATTCGTCCAAGCGGCGCGGGACACGGTCCCAGAATACCAATCAATTTAATTGCGCTTCGGCGCTCCAAATCCTTCAAAACAGCGGTGGCGTTATCAGCCAGACTCCTGACATCCGAATCATTGCTCCCGCGAAATACAATTCTCGCGAGACTGGCAAACGGCGGATATCCCAGGCGTTTTCGCAGTTTGATTTCCTTTTCGAAAAACAATTCATAATCCTGCCTTCTCGCAGCGTCGATTGCGTAATGGCCTGTCTGGTAGGTCTGTAGAACCACAACGCCTTTTATATCGCGGCGGCCGGCTCTTCCCGCCACCTGCGTAACAAGCTGGAATGTTCTTTCAGCGGCCCTGAAATCAGGAAGGTTTAGCGATGTATCCGCGCTGATTATTCCCACAAGTTCGACATCGGGAAGGTCAAGCCCTTTCCCAATCATTTGCGTTCCGATAAGGATATCGCCGTGCTCCTTGAAAAACCGGTTCATCAATGCGAGACTGCCGCCGTCAATGCCGCCACGTGATGCTACATCCTTGTCAAGGCGATATATTTTCGCGTCCGGGAAATATCTGGATACTTCCTGCTCAACGCGTTGTGTTCCAAAGCCAATTTTAAGAAGTTGGTCGCTGCCGCAGGCGTAACAGTTTCGCGGGACAGGCATTTTTCTGTCGCAGTGATGGCATAGCAGCATGTTATCTCGCGCGTGATATGTGAATGAAATATCACAGTCAGGGCATCTGGGAGTGTATCCGCACGAGCGGCAGACAATCGATGGCGAGAATCCGCGCTGATTCAAAAACAAGAGCGCCTGCTTGCCTCTATCAAGCGTTTTTCTCAATGCGTTCACAAGATACGGTGTCATGAATTGAACGCCTTCCGCGTTGCCGCCGGTCAGTTTTACCATCTCGACATGCGGCAGTCCGCCCTTGTAGATTCGTTTGGTCAGTTCAAGAAGGCTGTGAATATCCCTGTCAGCGAGATGGCGCGTTTCTACGGATGGTGTCGCGCTGCCAAGTACCAGCGTTGCTTTGCGCATTTGGGACATTTTACGGGCGACATCACGGGCATGATATCTCGGAGCGCGTTCCTGTTTAAATGCGGGTTCGTGCTCCTCGTCGATGACAATCAATTTGACATCCGTCAACGGAGCGAACAAAGCTGAGCGCGGCCCTATTACAATCCGTTTTTCGCTTCCCCTTAAAACCTCCCAGTTTCTTTTCAACTGCGCCTGTCCCAGTCCTGAATGAAGGACAAACAGATTATCGCCGAAGTGCTGCTTGAATCGCTGGACAATCTGCATCGTGAGCACAATCTCGGGAACGAGCACAATCACGCTGCCCTTGTGAAGCGCATTTTTAGTGCATTCAATATAAACTTCGGTTTTTCCGCTGCCGGTAACGCCCTCAAGAAGAAAGGAATGCCCAAGGCCATGCTCAATCGAATAACTTATCTCATCAACCGCTTTCTTCTGCTCTTTGGTCAATTCGAAATCATAATCGGCGGATGTTTCCCGTGTTTCAGGAACGTGGATTTCTGAAAGGAATCCGTTTTTCAACAGCGCGTTGAAATGCCGTCGGCCATTCGGAAACTGTTTTTTAATTTCATCCCACGTAACAGGCTTGTCATAATCGGAAACGGCAAGCAGGATTTCCTCCTGCTTTGGTGTGGGAGATATATCAACCGGCTTGTGCTCGGATACCTGATATGTGAACTTCTCACTCCTGGTTTTTCCCCTTGCAAGGTGGTATGACGGCCTTATGATGCCTTTCTCCAGAAACTCGTCAATCAATTCATCCTGCTCGGCAGCGTAAACCTCGCATGATTTCAGCACAGCTTTCAATTTACGTTTGGTTAATTTACCTTCGAGTTTGGGTTGTTTTTTTGGTTTTCCAAACAGCCCGATTTTATCATAAACAATCGAGAGAAACTCAGAGGGATTGCCAATCGTATATTCGGTTTCGATTTTAAATGTCTTCAAATCCCAGAATAAAAGCCTGACAGCGGAGTACAAGCTGGAATGATAATAGCGCGCTATCCACCTTGCGATTTCAATTCCCGTTTCATCCAGAATCGTTTCCGGCCCATATACTGAAATGATATTTTTTGTTTTGTAATCGCCTGTCGGAGTTTTATCTGTCAGTTCGACAACAATCCCGCGCCTGAGGCTGTTCCTGACAGGCACCAGAACAAGAGTCCCGATCCGTACCTGTGATTTCAGAAATTGGGGAATCGCATAGGTGTATAGGTCCTGCATCTTGCGTGAATCAATCGCTAGAACTATATGAGCAAAGGTTTTATTTTTTCCTTTGGCTGTCATCCGGCGCTATCTTTATAACACCGGTATTAAATACAGGCAATGGTAATTCACTAAAAATTTGTATTTGTCTGGATTTTTGCGGTCTGTTAAATAAACGTAGGGGTGGGTTTTAAACCCACCCCTACGTTTATTCAATTAACAACCAAACGATAATTCAATTTTCACACACAACCTAATTATCAGATGGTTGTTCTTCAGTATTTCCCTTTTATTCCTCATCCTCTATGGTTGCTTCTTCCTCACGCGGTTTCTCAATCGCCTGAGCGACAAGTTCCACAATGTCAAACACATCAACATCCTCTTCTTTCCCGAGGGTTTTTAGGCCGTCCTCGAACATCGTCAGGCAGAACGGGCAATTCACAGCGCATTTCTCGAAACCTGTTTCGACAGCTTCACGCGTACGATTGATATTAACGCGCTCATGTCCAAGGTTTTCCTCAAGCCACATCTGGCCGCCACCCGCTCCGCAGCAGAAACTGCGCCCATGATTACGAGCCATTTCCCCAACCTCGACACCAATCGCTTTTAGAATTTCTCTCGGCGGATCATAAATTGAATTATGGCGTCCAAGGTAGCATGAGTCATGATA
>JAGGVT010000151.1 GCA_021157815.1 bacterium
GATGCCTGCACCACAACAACTTCATGTTTAAATCCAACTTCATGTAGTTTCCAATCCAAATCATAATTCCATGCCCGAGACACCTTCAGAGACCG
Source organism: bacterium (assembly GCA_021157815.1). GTDB lineage: Bacteria > JAJVIF01 > JAJVIF01 > JAGGVT01 > JAGGVT01 > JAGGVT01. The sequence continues at coordinate 96 of JAGGVT010000151.1, forward strand.
CCCCCTCCTCATAACTCCTGATATAAAAATCCGTTATCAACATAACATGTTGCGCATTAAATCTCTTTAATCTATAATTCCGTAAGTTCGCGATGATACTTAATGGAAACATGTGCTAAAACGCGCTATATAATAGTATATCTGAGTATATTATGGCAGATGTGGTAATACAAACCAGGAATTTAACACGCACCTACGTCAGGTCGGGCGGAAAACCTTTCAACGCTGTTGATAATCTCAATCTGGAAATTAACAGCGGTGAGATTTTCGCATTCCTCGGCGTCAATGGCACGGGTAAAACGACAACTATGAAAATGCTCCTGGGATTAACATTCCCATCATCAGGCTCATCGACTATTCTTGGCGGTGAAATCTCCAATCGGAGCATTCGCTCAAGAATCGGATACCTGCCCGAGGAGTCCGGGCTTTATCCCTTTTTGCGAGTGGAGGATGTCCTGCGGTTTCACGCCCGCCTTTTCGGAAACACTCGCAAATGGCGTAGTGAACGAATTGAAGCCGTTATTAATTTTGCCGGATTGAAAAACAAAGCAAGAGAACAATTGAAAAATCTATCCAAAGGATTTCGCCAGAGGGTCGGAATCGCGCAGGCTCTAATAAACGATCCTGAACTGATTTTCTTCGATGAGCCGGCAAGCGGACTTGACCCGATTGGGATAAAGGATTTGCGCGCCATGATGTTACGCCTGAAAGAGGATGGTAAAACGGTGTTTCTCAATTCGCATCAGTTAAGCGAGGTTGAACTGGTCGCCGATAGAATAGGCATGATTCACGAGGGCAGATTAATCAAAATCGGCGTGCTGAAAGAGCTCCTTGGCACTGATGACAGCGTTGAGATTCAGATGTCCAACATTTCAGAGGATAACGCCCGAAAACTTATAAAGGATATACCCGAATTGAATGAGGATTCGTGGGACGTGGAAGGGATATCAGAAGGTGTTGTTGTATATCTTGATATTTCCGAATTTACGGATGAAATCATCGCGGCTTTGATGTCCGCAGGCGCAAAAATCAATAGTGTGAATAAACGTGTTAAAACGTTAGAGGATTTGTTCTCGGAAGTTATGCAGGAAACCCAAATAACATGATGGCGATAGCTGCCATCGCATACAACACCTTTCTGGAATCAATCCGGAAACTGGAGCTTGTCCTGTTTCTTGTGCTTGGCTCAACCCTGATTGGCGCAATTTGTTACCTGGCAACAAATGAACAGGCAATCGGATTGATAAACAAATTCATGGGAGAGCAGCAGTTTGTCAACGTCGATTCACCCGGCGGCATCCTGATTATAAATGAACCGTCTCTTCTGGCAACACTGTCGCATTTAAAAGCGAGCGGGATGTTTTTCAACGAGGTTTTCACGCTGATAATCGCTTTCGCTCTTACATTGTTCATGATACCCCACGAAATCTCAACCGGCGCGATTCTCTATATCCTCCCAAAGCCGGTTCAGCGATACCAGTATATATTGGGTAAATTCTTTGGGGTTTTTGCCATTATTTCAATATGCTGGCTTCTTATGGGATTGGAGCTTTTCACCTTCTTTTCAATAATGCAGGAAGAAGTGGACAAATATCTCCTTACTGCAATTTTCCTGCTGCCGTTGAAATACGCAATTTTCATAGCGATGATGATTGCATTGACCACACGGATTCCACCTATTGCCGCCGGAATATTTTCTCTGATTTTCTTTCTTGGCGGGCATGTATCCGCCAAACTGCAGGATTTATTCATGGATCCAGCCCTCGCACTGGAGGGATTCATGCGGTATGCCGCCATGTTTACATACTACATTATCCCTCATTTGTACCCCGTGTTCTCGGGAACGATAATGGATGAAAATGAAAACATCCTGGAGACATGGACACAGGTATGCGGATGGGCGTTGTATGCTTTCCTTTATATATCAATTCTACTCGTTATCGCGATAATATCATTTAGAAGGAAGTCGTTATAAACATGCTAAACAAAATATTCGAAATGCCGCCGGTTAAATCGGTTCAAGTTGGTGATCTTACTCTTGACGACAACCGGTTTTTCCTGATTGCTGGACCTTGTGCGATTGAGAGCCTGGCGATTATTTACGAGGTCGCTGAGCAGGTCAAAGAAATTGCAGCTCTTTTTGATATACCTTATATATTTAAGGCCTCGTACGACAAAGCCAACAGAACATCGATTAATTCATATCGGGGCCCAGGCATAAATGAGGGGATTGAGAGTTTAAGAAAGCTCAAGCAGGAGAAAAAAGTCGCGGTTCTGACTGATATTCACGATACAAGCCAAGTGGAAAAAGCGGCAGAAGTTGTGGATTGCCTACAGATTCCGGCGTTTTTATGCCGCCAGACCGACCTGCTAGTCGCCGCTGGTTTATCAGGTAAAGCGGTGAATATCAAAAAAGGGCAATTCCTGTCACCTGATTTAATGGTTCACGCAGTGAAAAAGGTCGAATCAGCATCAAACGAGAATATTCTTCTAACCGAGCGGGGAGCATCATTCGGCTACAGCAACCTGGTTGTTGACATGCGTTCGATTATGATTATGCGCCAGACCGGATATCCGGTGGTATTCGATGCCACCCACTCTGTGCAGTTGCCCGGCGCGCAGGGCGACTCATCCGGAGGGCAGCGCGAGTTTATTTTCACTCTGGCAAAAGCCGCGATTGCCGCGGGAGCAAGCGGATTATTCATCGAGACACACCCGTTCCCGCCATCCGCCCTCTCGGATGGGCCTAACATGCTGGCTTTGGACAGAATGGCTGAGATGCTTGAGAGGATTCTTCCTATTTACGACGCTGTAAGAAAATAAAACCACCTCGGTAATTGTTTCACGTGAAACAAATTCGCGAAAAAGAAGCGCCTGATTTGTTTGAATGAATTGTTTCACGTGAAACATTATCAATTATACGACAATGCAAAAATCCCTCATTCATAGAATTGTAACCCGTGATCCCTTTCCCGGGGGATGGCGATAATGTCAAAAACCGCCTTCACAGAATCATTCAAACAGGCGTGCGATATCCTAAGCGTGGAATTATCCCCGGATCAAATTGAAAAGTGCATTACGCACTATAATCTGTTGCTAAAATTCAATCAGGTGGTTAATCTTACCGCTTTGGATACTCCTGAGGATATCGCATTTAAACTATTCTCCGATTCTCTGTTCCCGCTGCGATTCATTAATGAAATGGAAAATGTCAAAATCCTCGATACCGGCCCGGGGGGTGGATTCCCATCTATCCCCCTGCGTATCCTTGCAAACGAAAGCATCTCGATTACTTTGGTCGAAAGACGGGAAAAAGTGGTTTTTTATCTTGAGGAGTTAATTTCAACATTAGCACTTCCGAATATCAATGTCGTAAAAGCGCGACTTGAGGATTTGCGGGATAGTTCTGATTTCGCCTTCGCATTCCAAATGGCTGTGAATAAAGCGACTTTTCCTGATGATGTCTTCCTCGATAAAGTTAGCCCTTTTATTCAAGCAGGAGGATTTGCCCTTCACTGGATATCATTCCCATCCCCAAAGACTAAAATCCCCGACCCATGGCAGCATGAAATGGAGATTTATCCCGCGATAAACGATCCACGATTCCCCGGATTTGTCGCTGTTTACAAAAAACATTCCGATTGAAATTAGTATGCCCAATTTTAAAACAGATTAAATCGTATTGTAATAGTCTATCCAATTTCATGCGCAAAAACTTTAACATTTTTCCTATGTTTTCAAATTTCAAATGGGGGCGTCGCTTGGAAAATACATCGTACCAATTTAGCATCAAATAAAATGCGGTCATACGTAATGTCATTCCCGCGAAAGGGATTGTTGAAAAAGCCTATTATATCCCAGACCGTAGGGGCAACTCTCCGTGGTTGCCCTGTATTTATGCCAATATTTAGGGTAGGCACAGAGACTTACCCCCTACATTCAGCCCTTTTTCAACAGCCCCGAAAGCGGGAATCCATTTTTCTTCTGATTCAATCCTGTGCGATAGTCTGAATAAAGAAATAATTGGATTCCCGCTTTCGCGGGAATGACGTTTTTCTTTCTGTTTGGTGGTTCTGAGACACTTTCCAAGCAGCGCCCCTACAATCCGATTTATCGACAAGCTCGGTCCAGGCAGCTCCTAGGATAAGACATTCGATAAATTCGATTTTTCCAAAAAAAACACCATCAAGACACGCAAAAAAGCATAAATTCTGATATAATCCATAATCGTTCTTATTTTTACTGTTTTTACTGGTTAACACACTAGTGTGGGCACACTATTTCCATGCAGGCAAGAATTATCTCGATAGCGAATCAAAAGGGCGGTGTCGGCAAAACGACGACTGCTATTTCCCTTGCCGCTGTATTGGCGGAACACGGCAAGCAAACTTTGCTTTGCGACCTTGACCCGCAGGCGCATGCGACAATCGGGCTTGGTTATCAGAAAAACCAGGCGCAAAATTCAATCAGCGAGGTTCTTCTGGACGGCGTTCCCGCATCCGATGCGCTTTTTAAGACAAGAATAGAAAACCTTTTTCTCCTGCCGGCGAATTCAAACGCGCTTGGAATCGAGGTGCAGTTGATAGATGCCGAAAACCGCGAGACCATTCTCAAACGCTCACTTGATTCGATTCGTTATAAGTATGATTACATTCTTCTCGATTGTCCGCCGTCGCTCGGTTTTCTGACAGTGAATGCGCTCACGGCATCCGATTCAGTGCTGATACCCATGCAGTGCGAGTTCCTTGCTATGGAGGGGCTTGTCCAGCTGCTGAATACAATCGCGCATGTGCAGAAATCGCTGAATCCATCGCTGGGAATCGAGGGAATAGTGTTGACTATGCATGACGCGCGGACTAAACTTTCGCGTGAGGTTGAGACGGAGATTAGACAGTATTTCGAGGGACGAATTAGAGTTTTCGAATCGGTGATACCGCGGAGCATCAAATTAAGCGAGGCGCCGTCGCATGGTGTCCCGATTACACAATACGCAAATCTCACTGCCGGGGCGTGGTCATACACGAACCTTGGTGAGGAGTTGATGGGCATTGAGTAAGACAAAGGAGAGAAAATCACTCGGACGCGGATTAAGCGCGCTGATTCCGGATGCGCCACCCGTTGTCGCTGATGATAAGAGCGTTGTAATTGAAATAGATATCAGGCGGATTTCCCCAAACCAGAATCAGCCAAGGAAAAAATTTGAGCCTAATTCGCTGATTGAACTGAGGAAATCGATTCAGGATGTCGGCGTCCTTTCGCCAATTATTGTGAAAAAGGACGGGGAACGGTATTGCATTATCGCTGGAGAAAGGCGTTTTCATGCGGCAAAAGCGGCGGAATTGAAAACCATCCCCTGCATCATCAGGGATGTTACTCGGGAGGAGATGCTTGAGCTTGCGATTATTGAGAACGTTCAGAGGGAGGATTTGAACGATATAGAACTCGCTTATGGATATAGGCAGTTGAAGAATGAATACTATTTAACGCAGAATCAAATCGCAGAGAAGGTAGGTAAAAGTCGAAGCGTGATAGCAAACACACTAAGATTGCTGGAATTATCCCAGAATCTACAGGAAGCGGTGCGGACCGGTGAGATAACATCCGGCCACGCGAGAGCGCTTTTGTCACTCAATGAGGACAAGCGCGACATGGTGCTTGAGATTATCCGCGAGAAATCACTCTCCGTTCGCCAGGTTGAGGCCATGGTGAAAAAGCCGAACGGGAATGGGCCTGAACGCCCCATCGCAACTGATGAAAGCGCGGATATCGAAACGCCGTTCACTAAATCAAGCGCGACAGTATCGCTTGATCCGGACACAATGAGCCTGCTAAGGACAATCGAGGAGACGCTCAGGACGAAAGTGGAGATTCGTCCGGCGAAAAGAGCGGGAGGCGGGGGGAAATTAGTCATCCACTACTACGGCGATGACGATTTCAACCACATCATGTCAGCGTTGGCGCAGCTGAGAGGCGTCGTTGCGAGTGGTGATGGGGAGTAGGGGGATGTAGAAACAGAATAGGTTAAGTTTACCTCGCATTTCAAGCAACGAAAAGTCATTCTGAACTTGATTCAGAATCCATGCCTTTATCGCTTATCAAGATGGATTCCGGGTCAAGCCCGGAATGACAAAAGTATGTAAATGACACATCACCGGGTGCCGCCCACACATCACGTCTTTTTGTGATTTGTGGGTGAAATGCATGAATTAGATCATCGGTATTGATCCCTTGTTATTTTTATCTCTCCGCTTCCTATGTTAAAACTTCAATACTGATTTATACAAGCAACGAAGTGTCATTCTGAACTTGATTCAGAATC
>JAGGVT010000003.1 GCA_021157815.1 bacterium
ACGCTTTGCGATATCCTGATTTCATTATCAGTTCGATATCTTTTTCGCGGCCTTTTCCAAGGCCGTACATTTCAATTCGCCTGTATGGATAAGGGAGCGCAAGTTCGAGTTGATAGAGAAGGTCATCGACCCCCTGATCGAGCAGTTGGGAAACATCGAAAAAGACAAGTCGAATCATGTCAGTACGTCGCGGCTGCGAGAATTTTCCGTTTACCCATGCGAGTATTCGGCTGCCATCAAGCGCGACAAGGTTATAAATGGATTCATCTTTCGCGCATTCAGCTATCTGCCTGTCCAGCATGTTGATTTCAACGTTGGATGGTTCCTCCTCAATTCCGAGCACGTGGTTTCGAAATGCAAGAAGCTTTTCAGCTGAAATCTTTTGAGCATCAAGCGGTATCCATTTAACTGACATATTCAAACCTCACCATACTGCTCGGCGTTAATGATATGTTATCATTCCCTGCATATCAATATATTAGGAGAGATCATTATGCCGGATGAAAATTCAATAAGAGTTGATCTTCCTGAATTGGATGCGGAATCGAAAAAGCTTCTCGAAGACGCTCAAACTCTATTCAGCGATTTTGTCAACGCTCGCATGCGAGCGGGAAACCTTCCGGGTGAGCCTGACAACTCACCGCGCGGCAGGGCAATCGAGCGAATCGAAAAGGTCCTTGAGAAATATCCCGATGATCCCCGCCCAAACTACATCCTGGGAAACATACTTCACAGCATGGGTGAATTGCCGAAAGCTGAATTACTCCTTTCCAAAGTGTACAGGCTTAACGTTAAGCATTTCGACCTAAACAGGCTTCTTGCGGAAATTCTTCTCGAGCGCCGTGACTTCGCCGGTGTCGAAAGCCATATTGAAGCGATGATGAAAATTGATAAAACCCGCCCCGAGATTTATGAGATGAAAGCTGAGATGGCAAGGCTGAAAAAGGATTATCCAGCCCGATTATCCGCAATTGAAAAGCTTCTGGATATGATGCCGCTTGATGAACGCCTTGCAATCGCTATTGCCACAACGTACGCCAATATGAAAAAAATCAAAGAGGCATCAAAGAAGCTTGAGGAGTATCTCGAACAGCTGCCGTCATCACCTGAGATCAATTTTCAACTTGCCAATTTATACACTGATCTTGATAAACCAGGCGACGCTCTGCCGCTATATCGCCGAACGCTTGAATTGAACCCGGATCACAACATGGCTCGTTTTGAACTTGCCAACCTGCTTGATGAAGTCGGAAAACCAAAGGAAGCGCTTGATTTATACAGGGAATACATGGACGCTATAACAGAGGATTCAGATGCCTGTTACAACGCCGCCGCAGTGGCTGAAAGACTGGATAACCATCCGCTTGCTATTCAGTATTACCTGAATTTCCTAAGGCTTACCAGGAATAAGGAAGATTTCGATGATGTTATCGGGTGGATAAATGACAACGCGTCAGGATATATCGATGATGGTGAACTTCAAATAGAACTCGCCCATGCTTACATAGAGCAGGAGGATGCCCAAACCGCGCTTGAAAAGCTGGAAATCGCGCGTGAAGCGGGACATAATCACAGGCGCGCAAATCATCTTAAAGGGCTGGCGTATCAAATTCTCGGCGAACATAAAACCGCTGTGGATTGTTTCAAAAAGGCGATGGAATACGATGATGATGCGGATAAGGATGGTTTCACCGATGATGACATCCTTATCGCGGCGGGTGAATCGTTTCTTGATTTGGAAAGTTATCCTGACGCTGAGGAAACCGCGCGGGAAATTATCAAGGGCGAGGCTATGAAAGAGGATGGCTATACTCTTCTTGGGGATGTCCTTCTTGAGAAAGGTGATTCTGGCAACGCGCGCAAACAATTCAAAAACGCCCTTATGGCTAACATATTCAGTTTTGACGGTCTTTTCGGTCTGGGAGAGGTTTTGGATGCCACTGAAAATCACGAGGATGCCGCGACCGCGTTTCGGCTCTGCCTTGAAATAAACCCCAATGATGAAGACACCGTATATCGTCTCGGCATGGATTACATGCGACTGGGATATCAGGAGTGGGGAAAGTATTTCCTCAACAGGTATGTAAATGAGTTCCCCGATGGCGAATTTAATGATGATGCCCGTAAGATGCTTAACGCCTGAATATCATAACCAGTTATTTTGTGGTATCGGCAAAACAGTAACCCGCTCCCTATCGGCAGGCTTTTTCAGGAACTACTGACTACATAACTGACACATACTGAATCAATCCTGTCCGAATAATGCAATTATTCAAATTCAGAAGTGGATATTAATTAGTGATAAGGAAATTTTTATTCGAGGTGAGAAATGCTAGAAGCAAGAGTCGAGTGCATTCGGGAAACTGCGCGCATTGTTTATAATGGGGATACTGTGGATATCGGTGATGGGCCCCTTGTTGAAGTTGAAGACCTGTTAAAAAGAGGGGTGACAAAACTCCTGGTCAACCTTGAGGGAATGTATTACCTTAACAGCGCCGGAATCTCCACTTTCCTTGCAACCCATAAACTTGCCAATGAAAAAAAGGCGAAACTTGCCCTTTATAACCTGCATCCCAACGTTGAAAAGGTCATTCGCATGACCAGAATGGAAACCCTTCTTCCATGCTTTGATAATGAATGTGAAGCCGCTCGTTATCTCGATGCTATTCCCGGCGATTCATCTATTACAACGCGCGATACGATTATTGTGATTGAGGATACAATCGACATTAGCACGTCGCTGAAAAATGTATTTGAGGAATTCAAACAACTTCTCATGTACAAAATAATTAAAATGAAAGATCTCGATGGCGCTTTTAATGAAATAATGGATTTAAAAGAAACGGGTTTGATTATCCTTGATGTAAATCACACACCCACCAGTGTAATGAGGTTCCTTGAAAAGGTTAAAACAACCGATTGCTTAAAGCATATTCCAATCCTTATCGCTACACCGGATGAACTCATTTCAAACGCTCATTTCTTGATTCGAAACGGCGCTGATGACATGCTGCGATATCCATTCAACAAATATGAGGTAGCATCACGAATCAGGTTCGTGTTGTATCATCAACGTAAAGTTGAAGAAAAGGAACAGGAAAAAGAAAAAGCCATGATCGCAATGGCTTCTCGATAGGAATCTGCGTGAGCCACCAGATTGGTTTCTCAAAAGTTAGTCTTAAAATCTGAGTTTCCCTGTCATCCTAAGCGAACCTGTCATCCTGAGCGAACCTGTCATCCTAAGCGAACCTGTGATTCTGAGCGAAGCGAAGGATCTATTCGCGATGACGCAAATAATTCCCATCAGATATAATCATTAACACAGTAGCATATAGATTCTTCGCTTCGCTCAGAATGACAATTATAGCCATTTTCCTGAGATCTGATACACCTTTCGTGATATGACGCAATGGAGAATGTTCTCATTTTGAAAGCAATTCAGTATTAATTACAAATATTTGTGCTTTTTTCAATTATGAAACGAAGTCGTGAGAAATCAAGCTACGCTAAATTGGTTAACTTCCAGCTGGCACATCGTAGATGGAAATTACGTAATCATACGGTAATTCTATTTCTGAAAGGTTATCTGTGGTTAGAAGCGGATTTGTCACATCAAAATCCTCAATGGATGATTCAGATATAACATCATTTACTGATATTTCATCGAGATTTTCAAAATGTGAAATATATGTTTCGCCATCAATTTCGAGGTAGATATACATCGTTTTGGCACTGGAATCGAACCCACACAGGAATTTAGCATCGGCATTCTGCAGAAGTTCAGCGAAGTAATCGAAATTTTCAACGATTATAAACTCGGAAGAACCTGCTTCATTAATCAATTCAGAAAAGGATTTGGGAAATTCGTTCTTATCAGAATAGCAGCTTTTGATTTTTGAGTACAGGTAATTGCCAAGCTGTAAAGTGAAAGCGTACACAACACGATCGTTGTAATCATCCACATCCTCGATTTTCTTTGTCCCCTTTAAGGCACAAAGTGAATCAAGGTCTGACAGGTATTTTGTGTAATATTCATCCGGATTCATTTCAACTGGTGAATCTGATAGAGTCGGGAATATTTCAAAACGGTTGATTACTGTAATTTCTTCACCTGTATCTTCAAGAAGTTCCCCATCGAAATTCACATAATCCAACCGTGCGATGCCATAATCATCGATTGAGTAATTGAAAGCGCCAAGATTGTGTTCTTTGGGAAATTCCGGCAGTTTATCCACAACATACGCTGTCTTCCCTTGAGATAAATCCATGGGCCAAAACATTGGGAAACCGGATTGAACAAATTCGTAGATACTCTCAGGGAGCACACCTGTCGCTTTTTGATACATGAGCAGGTTTGTGGCAAATGATTCGAAAGTTGTCGCCTGATTGACACAGAATTGCGATGTGTCCTCAATGTAAATCGAATCCGCCCTGGTAATTGCCTGCGCGGAGCAAATCCGGGTTGAGGGCATCATAAGCAATACCATTACAAGAAGTAAGTATAAAGGATACTTAATCATTTTAAGCCTCCATATAATAATCTCTCATACATAAGAATAATATGCAATCTTGATGCCATTATTCTCTATTATTAATATGACAAGCTTTAACCACTTTAGTTTAGTGAATTTTAATCAATTTTAAGTTTTTTGGCAAAAAAAACGACCCGGAAACATCCAGGCCGTTTTGGAATTTCGAGTTAATTCGTAATTTCCCTACCAGCTTATCTCGATTGTGTCATGGTGGAACGGCATTGCTGAAATCAATTCCTCTTTCATTGTGAGGAGATCCATCATGTAGATCATTGATTCCTCCTGCCCATCACCGCTCATATCCTCTCGAGCAGAAGTATAAATGACCCATGTGCCATCGCCTGAAATCACAGGATAGAGGTCATGATAATCGTTATCAGTAACTTTCATCTTCTGGCCGTTCGCCATATTAAACACATAGATTTCCCAATTGCCTTTTCGTTTTGTCGTTTCCGGTTCAGAAGCCTCAGGTTCTTTTACCTCTTCCTCATTTTCTTCCACGCCTGCATCTTCAATATCATCCGCGCCGTCAATTGGTTCACTGCCATCAACAGAATCAGCTGCGTTGCCATCACCTGCGGAATCTTCCAGTTTTCCACCATCATTGGCAGAAACGGGTACACTGGCTTCCTCTTCCTCTTCCTCAACCACGTCATCATACGGTTCATTCAATTGGTAAACAATAATCTGCCTGTCATCGGAGATGTCGGGATAATATTCTTCCAAGTCCGGTGTACGAGTCATGTTCTTCACTTCTCGTGTCGCCAAATTGACTAAAAAGACATCCATCTTTTTGGTTTTTCCGGTTGGCGCTGAATATAGGACCATCTCGCCATCAGCTGTAATTCTCGGATATGATTTCTGGGACAGCCTTTCCTGAATCAGGATTCTCTCATCCGGATTGTCCATTTTCATCATGTAAAGGTCAGCGCTTGAGCCCATGAATTCCCTGACCATGAAAGTCAGAATTGAGCCGTCCGCGGATATTGAGGGAGCGTACTCACAATCCTGGCCTGTATCTGTAATCATTGTTGTCTCGCCGGTGTCAACCTGGACTTTGAAAAGATCGAAATCAGGGAAGAAAGGATTTGTTCCCATGTCGTTCACACTTGAACAATATACGACAGTATTGCAGTCGCGTGTGATTGTCGGAAAAACCTCAGCCGCCGGAGATGGTGTATCCGATAGTTTCAACACCAGTTCCGCCTTTTCTCCAATGGGGCCTTTATCCGCTCTGAGAAGGTAAATTTCAAAATTGTATTCTTCATCGATATCGGAGCGAAATACGCAGAGTTTCTTATCCGCGGGAACATCCCGCCTGCGTGACGGGTCAACTATTTTATTCGACGCGCAGGAGGAAATCAGAAATGCTGCTAAAGCAAAAACGAATGGAATTACTCTTAAGTATCTAATCATTTGAAACCTCGTTCAAAATGCGAGAAATTCATAAAAAGAAACAAGTTAAAATTTTATCATTATCAGGTTTCTTTTCAAGTATTATGCCAACATCATACTGATTTTGATTTGCCATGCCGCATTTAAACAATTAAAATCTCATACAGTGTTCCGCAAGATAACATACGGCTTGATTATTATCCTTACACTGAATCTGGTTGTATGGCTGGTAACAGCACTCAAATTTATCCAGTATCCCTACTCCCTCGATTTCGGCGAAGGAATTCTTCTGGCTCAGTCATCGATGCTGGCCCATGGAAAAAATATTTACCCGTCGATAAACAATTACCCTTTTATCGTAAGTAATTACCATCCACTTTATCCGTTTGTCGCGGGAATACCATTTCTCTTTTCAAATCCGGGACTGTGGAGCGGACGGCTTCTCACACTCCTGTCGGCAATCGGCAGCATGTTTTTAATCGGCAGGATAGTTCACAGGTCATCCGGCAAGATTGAGATTGGAATTCTCGCCGGACTTCTTCCGCTGTGCCTGAACTATCCGTACAACTGGGCTTTTGTTTATCGGGTTGATTATCTCGGCGTGTTTTTATCATTGCTGGGATTGTATCTCTATATGTACCCACCCAAAAAGGGCGGGATTTTAATTTCGATAATCCCTTTTATCCTTGCGTTTTTCACAAAACTGAATTTCGTCCTTGCTCCAATCGCCTGCCTGATTGACCTGTTTGTAAAAAGAGACAGGCAGCGACTGCAATATCTAGTCGTGCTAATCGTCGGAATCGCTGTTCCTTATCTTCTTATCAATGCCGCAACCGGATTCGGCATGTTCCATCACACTTTCTCTTATACCGTCAACGCATTTCATCCCGGGCGAATGGTTGAGGGATACCGCGAGATAATTGGCTTTACTCTTCTCCTGTGGTTTCCAGTTGTAATTGGAATCGCCAATTCCAAAGGTAAATTCAAGACTCTGATTATTTCATACCTTCTGATGATTGTTGCGAGCCTTGTAACATACGGCGCTGAGGGAAGCGATTCGAATTATTTCATCGAGCTGCTTTTCGTTCTACCCATGGCCGCGTTGATATGGATTCCAAACGCTGACGAATCCAAACCGGAGAAATCCACTCAATTAAATCTTCGATGGCTGGTTCTTTTATCAATCGTGCTGTTTTGCTTTGCCGGGCGTGTCATGGAAAGCGGGGAATTTGGAAAAGCTCACGGCTTGAATAACAAGATTGAGGGTGGGCAAAAAATCGATATGTTTATAGGTAACTGTGCGGGTGAGGTTATCAGTGAGGATTTATCGTTTTTAGCCAGGAACAACAAAGAGATGCTGTTTCAACCTTATATCATGAGCCTTCTAGCGCGAAAGGATAAATGGGACCAGTCTCGTTTTGTCGAGGATTTAAGAAACAAACGATTCAAGCTGCTTGTTCTGCGATTCGATGTCAACAACCCGTATCACACAGACCGTCCGGGCGCATACGGTAAAGCCGGCTTTGACAGGTTCACGGATGAAATGGAACAGGCGATTATGGAAAGCTACGATGTATTTTATCCTATCAGCATGGGCAAAAAAAAATGGTATCTGTACATGCCCAAGACACAGGAGAAATAAATGAGAACATTGCATATCGCGGTTTTGGTTTTCTTCATGTTTTTCGGGTATGCGACAGCTGATGAAACGCCCGATTATGACTACTTTTTCCTTTTCAATGGCGGTGTTTTCATTCACGAAACCGGAGAACCGTTAGAAGCATTCACGCATTTTTCTATACCGCCCAAAAAGCCGTACTCCAACATTGTCCAGATGGGTGACATGACATCCGACGGCGTTCTTATCGCGGTTTTGAAAGGTGATAACGAGCATGAATCTCGAATTGACCTCGTTCGAATTGACCCTGATTTGAAATTGACTCCGATGTTCGCGCTGATTAAAAGAGAGAAACTTGGTGATGGATTGAAAGTTGACAGGTCATTCGGGGATTTGGATATAGACCCGCATGCAAATGAAGTTGTTTTTTCGGTCATTGAACGAGTCTCAAAAATAGGCGCTATAACTGAAGCGGATTACTCATCGAAAATTTATCGAATGCCATTGAAAAGCGGCAGCTGTGAGACAATCGGTGAATTTGACTCTGAATGTAAAGCTGTTTCCGCCGGGGGTGGAATTGCGGCTGTTACAATTCTGACCAAATTACTTTCCGGACAACGGAACATGATAAAAATGCTTCCTCCAGATGAAACTGCATGGTTTGACATCAACGTTCAGGACCTCGACATTAAAAGCATTGATCTAAGCGATGACGGAAGATCCCTGCTTCTTCTTGGAAAAGCGCCGTCAAAGAGAAATCCATATAAACTGTTGCGGATAAAACCCTTCGGCAAATCCGGCGTTGAGGTTGACATGCTTGATGAGTTCGCTAAAACCGATGTCGGAACCGATTACAGGCATGCTCTGTCAGGCGATTCGATTATCTTTCATCGCAAATGCGATACGCCATGGGGTGAAACATGGGTTAATTTCCTCCAGAATTCAGATAGCGCATTGTTCCCACTTGTTCGCCCTGATCTGCAAATGGAATACACACCGCTTAAGCCACGTAAAACGGATTCAATCATACTCTCCTATGCCTTAATTTCAGATACTGTAAACAGTATTCAGGCTAGTGGCAGGATTCAGCCATGCGGATCGAACGGCGATGAAGGCTCAGTGTTTATCGATATAATCGAAGATAATCATTCAGCAAGGGTATTTGACTGCGCTTTCAACGAATTGAAATCATGCGATATCGGCAGTGAAAACAATCTTCATGGGATTTATTATGAGAACGACAGTCTGTTCTCAATCGCGCAGATTGAACTTGGGGAAAGGCTTCTTTCGTTTGAATCAATCTCGTACGGCAATCTGATGGAACATACCCCTTACGGTGACACCGTTCAGCGCGACATTCATCTGGCATGGAATATCGGCGGACGAATGTTGGGCATTCAAATCCCTGAAAGCAACATGTGCATTGGCGGCGATGATGACAACCTGCACCTTGTTCTGCATTACCCGTCAAAGGGAATGTTTCCCGTTTCCGATTATTTCACGCCACTTTACATGCTCAATCGTGACAACTGGATGATAGAACATCCCAGATATCTCCCAAAAGCAAAGGAGACATCGTGCTATTTCGTCCGCTCATTCGAGGATGATGACGGCAATCTGTATTTGCTGGACTCTCTTCATTCGCGGATTGTTAAATACAGTGAAAATCGAAAAAAACTTTCTGAACTCGGATGGCTTCCTGAAAATATGCCGCCGCTTGCATTCCCAACCGACATGGCGCTGCATAATGAGAAGCTTTACATTCTAGACCCGATAAACAGTCGCGTTGTGGTTTTCACACTGGATGGCAAACCGATTCAGGATATTCATCTCGATTCCGACTACGCATCGCTGGATAACACTCTTTTTGGCAAAATTGATGAAACCGGCATATTTATTGTGAACCTGGATGATAAGCTGGAAATGAGGTTTGATATTGCGGGGCAGTATTAGGATTATCGTAGGAGCGTCGCTTGTTGCCCCATGGGTTAATATGTTTTCACGAATGATGAATCTATCGTAGGGGTGGGTTTTAAACCCACCCCTACGATGTATCGCCGCGAAAATGACATATTAAACATCGACTTCAGGGCTCATCAATTGTAACCCGGTGTCCCTTCACCGGGGTAATGCGTGAATCAGCCAATTTCACGGGAAAATAAATTCCCGTATAAACACACTCTTCAAAACACCGATATTGAACTTGCATGACTCTGGCTGTATCTTAAAATAATGATTTCAATAACAATATAGACAAGGGATGATATAAATGAAAAACATGAGAAATTTTAACCAACCGCCAGAAAGAAAATCATTTTCATGGATTGCGACTCTTCTGGTTTTCGGGCTTTTATGCATCGGAATCGGATTTGTGATTTCCGCTAATTTCAACGCGATTCCTGAAACTCGCGCTGATAATATTGCGACAGCTGCAAGTTCACCGCAAAGAATCCAAGATGAAGGGACGAATATTCTCCGTCAAACACAGGAAAGTTTCCGCTCGATTGTATCAATAGCAAAACCGGCTGTTGTTACAATTGAGACCAAAAAAGAAGCTATGTCGTCGCCGTTTAATATCAGGCCTCATATCGGACCTGACGACAACTTCTATTTCTTCGACCCGTACAAGCGTGATGATAAGAACAAATCTAATGATGAAAAAGATTATGCTATCACCGGCGGAAGCGGCTTTTTCGTTTCACCTGACGGCTATATTCTGACCAACAATCATGTGGTTGACAAAGCTGTTGAGATTACCGTAATCACTGAAGACCAGAACAGTTACGACGCTGAACTTGTCGGCACTGACCCTATGACTGATGTGGCTCTTTTAAAAATCGCAAACACTCACTCATTCCCCTATCTTGAACTTGGAAACAGTGAAAACGCGTATATTGGCGACTGGGTAATCGCAATCGGAAGCCCAATCAGGCTGGCGCAGACTGTAACAGTCGGAGTTGTTTCCGGCAAGAATCGCGAGGATGTTCATGTCGGCGGTATCGATTACTCGAATTTTATCCAGACAGACGCGGCAATCAATTTCGGAAATTCAGGCGGGCCGCTTCTTGATATTAACGGAAAAGTAATTGGAATAAACTCTGCTATTGCCGGTGGCGCGAATATCACCGGGATTGGCTTCGCGATTCCATCCAACCTTGCGAAATTTGCCTATGAAAATCTTAAATCCCACGGTGAGGTCGTTCGAGCGTGGATTGGAGTTACCATTCAGCCTGTTGATTCCGACATGGCTCTCCATTTCGGACTGGATAAGCCAATGGGAGCATTGGTGAATACCATTGTTGACGGTGATCCCGCGGAACAAGCGGGATTGAGAATTGGAGATCTCATACTGGAAATTGACAACGAGGAAGTTACATCACCGGCAATGCTCAGCAGGATAATCGCTGAAAAGGAAGTTGGAAAACCAATTGAATTCAAAGTTCTTCGAAATAAAAAGCGCATGACGTTCAAGGTTACTCCATCACGCCGTCCTGCTGATGTTTCAGCAAAACTTGAAAACAAACCCGTTGAGAAGGAATCCCCGATCGGGCTTAGTATCACTGAACTGACAGAAAGAGTACGAAAGGAGCTCAAAGTGCCTGAGAACATAGATGGCGTTATGATTACAAAGGTAAAAAAGAACTCCATAGCTGCTGATAAAATGCTTTTTATCTATGACATCATTTCCGAGGTTGACAATGTTAAGATAAAATCGATTTCCGATTATGAAAATGCACTTAAAAATGCTGATAATGTCGCCCTGATAAAAATATTCCGCCAGAATGTCGCGGGAAGCGGATGGACAAGTTTGTATATTGCTGTACCTCTGGATTAGAAATGAGTTGATATATCGACTCCCCCCCTTAATCCCCCCGCGAGCGGGGGGAGTTTTTTTTGCACTATAAACAATGGCTCTTCAATAAATCGTGTGGGTTAAGTTTAGATTGAGTAAAAAAAGGGGATTGTCCCAACCAAGTGAATAAACACAGTATAAATAAGGGGTTACAGCATAGTATATTGATAACATCAGATTTGAAGCCTCATGTGGACGTACCCCGTTATCGGGAAATGCCCTTTTTTTTTACGGGAGGGCAAATAACCCACACAGTTTATTGAAGCGCCTAAACAATATATCTGATCTATTACTATCGATGGTGAGAAACAACACTCTCCCTCCCCGCTTGTCGAAGACCCTGAGCGTAGCCGAACGGGTCGAAGACCCTGAGCGTAGCCGAACGGGTCGAAGACCCTGAGCGTAGCCGAACGGGTTGGGGAGGGCTGGGGCTGGGGCTTCTTTTTTGCGATACTTTTAAAACAGGCTCTAAAGCGCAGTGCTTTTCGGTATGATATAATCCTGCTTGTCTTGTATGGACATACATTATGCGAATACTGACTGTTGCATATCTGATTTTCATTCTTCTTTTCATGGTTTCATGCCAGGAAACATCACGAACATCGCCTGACAGATTTGATCCTGAAAAACGCGCGCAAATGACTCAGGAGGCAGCGGCTTTTCTCAGATTAAGCGAACTTCATTTCACGAATGGATACAGGGAATATGGACTAGCGGATCTCAAGCGCGCGTTTATGAAAAACCCGTACGACCAGGAATCATTTGTTCGTGTAACCAAAATCCTGGAAGATGAGGAAGACTGGGAAACGCTGGTTGATTTTTTCAATTACGCCATCTACAAGTACGGCGCTCACGCGATTCTATACAGGAACGTCGGGATATGCTATTACAGAATCGGTGAATACCACAAGGCGGCGAATTCATTCAGATTCGCTGTCGCGCTGGAATCAATCAATCCCCAGAATTATGTCTATCTCGCTCAGACATACGAGAAACTCAATAAACCTGAGGATGCTTTAAGCACATGGAAACTCCTTTTGATTATTCTTGACAGATTGCCCATGGCACAAAACTCACAAGAATTTCGCGAACAAGCCGAAACAAATAAGGAAAAGTTGGAACGTTCGATGGGCATCGCCCCATCCGGTTGACAGGAGTTATACCATGGCTCTTATCATAATGTACGCTTTGATGATTTTCGATCTTATGATGACACTCATGCATCATGAGCAGGCCGGTGAACTTAATCCAATGTTCGCTAAAATCCTTGCCGGCCAACCAATGATTTTTATCTACCTGAAACTTACTTTTAATTCAGTCGCCGCGCTTGGAATTCTGATACTCTTGAAATACCGCCCTTTCATGGGAAAATTATTTGCGTTTATTGGAATGATTATTTACGCTCTTGTGGCATATCTTCATTTGGAAGTTTATAGAATAAACAACGGGCAAACTCCCCTTCTGCCGGATGTAGTATCATTCATTGACCATTTAATATATTGATTATTGTTTGATCATTTAGCGATTATTTTTCTTCGAGTGGCATGGTTTATTTCGAGAAATGCCCTGCGAAGAGCACGCAACTCATAAGGTGTTGAATAGATTCCGTTTCGCCAGCGATATTTCGCGATTGGTATCATCAATCCAACAAGCCATGAGCATTTCCCGTTTTGCGGATATACATTTTCCTCACGATAATGCGCACAGGAGAGTACTGTCTGGAATTCCCGGATTTTTCTTATATGTGAATTATTCAACCAGTCCGATTTTGAACCTGTCAATGAATGTGTATCCCATGGTGGTTCGCCCCAACCCTCCCATGTATCGGGAAACATGGCATGGGATGCGTATGCATCGTCAGTCGAATAAGGCGTGTATCGATAAAGCATCACAGTGCCTGATGGTGTAATCGATTTCAATTTGCGAATAAGATTAAAACTCCGTTCGATATCCTTTTGCGGATTCGGCGGATATCCAAGCGTTATTGAATAATCGGGAATTAATCCGTGCATGTAGCATTTTTCAGCAAACTCAAGGAATTGGTTTTGAGATTCATCTTTTAAAATGCCGCTGAGGATATCATCATCGCCTGATTCAATTCCCACAAACACACGGCTGAATCCGCTATTAACCAGAAGCCGCCATTCATCATCGGAGTAGTTCAGAAGTTCATCCGCGCGCGCCATCGACATCCATTTAATTCGAATATCATGCCTCAGTATCTGCTCCGCTATTTCAAGCATTCTTGATGGTTGGACAAAAGGAGAGTTATCCAAAAATTCAATGCCATCGATTCCAAACCTGCCTGTAAGAAACAGTATTTCATCCATTACCTGCTCTGGCGGTTTTGAAATCCATTTATGGTCGAATGATTTATTCACAGCGCAAAAGGCGCATGAGTAAGGGCAGCCGTAACTTGTGTGGATATTCGCAACCCTGTTTCCCATAAGCGTTTTGACGATATATTTTTCAAAGTCGATTAAATCCAGTGCGGGTGATGGTATCCCATTGTTAAGATTTCCGTTGATGATTTTCGATTCGCTTATTTCCCCATTTTGAATTGACCTTGCTATGTTCACGACAGCATCCTCGCCGGGACCAGTGACAACGTAATTGGCAAGGTCAGATTTTGCCGCCAGTTTTGGCCATAAAGACGGATGGTATCCGCCCCATACAAGCGGCAATTCAGGATTGATTGTTTTAATCTGTTTCGCGATTCGAATTGCTTCCGCGGATTGAAGTCCGGTGAAAGAGCTTATACCCGCGAAAAGCGCGCCATTGAGGAGTTCTCTTAGTTCATGGTTAGATGGTTTATCGATATGATAATCAATTATTTTTATTTCGTAATTATCATTTCGTAATGCTGATGCGAGTTGTAGAAGATTCAAAGGTGTGCGGAATCCACCGTGCAAGGTGGCACGCGGTTGTATGAGAATGATTTTTTTTCGATTACTCATATTCGTTCTTTATGTAGATAACTCGCCTGCGATTTTCCAAGTTAAGAATGGAGTCATCATCCGAAATGCTATATTCGAAATAACCACTTGGAGCATCACCGGATGGAATTGAAATTATAATATCTGGCGAGCCAGATTCATCCACATAGTTAATCTGTATGCTCTTGTCGCAGCCAAATCTTTTTTCCAGTGCGAAAAGGTAATAGTAGAAATCGTTTTTGTTAATCTCTCTCGTGAAGCCAATCTGCACTGGTTGAGCGATTTGCTTTTCCCGCACGATATCAACAAGTTTTTCAGATAAAGCGATATCCTGCTCGTTGATTAACGGCTTATCGGAAGTAACTCCAGCCCACGCCAGCAGTGAGACTGCGCTTATGAATGCGATTAACACAGTGATTTGCGCTCGCCTTATCGCTGATTTTGTATCCCAGTCAATGTGTCGAACAATCAGCCACGTTAGCGGGATGAAGGAAATCAGGCTGTATCGAATTGAGTTTACAGGAAGAAATGTTTCCTCAATTACATAAAACGATGCTGTGTATATCAGTGACAAAACAAATGCGCCAAATGAGAAAAACAAAAGCAGTGCATCAAATGGGTCGGATAATCTCGCCTTTCTTGTTTCGGGCATGAAAAGAGCAAGAGGAACAATAATAACAAATAACATCGGAAGGAAATTGATTAGGATTCCATATAGAAAACCGAAAGGATTTATGGAAATGGCGTTAATGGTTGAGTCGATGTATGGGCTTGTATCGAAACTGCCGTGCGCATTGTAGTTTCTCAATCCCCACGGCAGGATTACAATGATAAATGAAATCAATCCTCCCAATACCCACGGAATTACTTTTTTATTATTTCTGCAAAGCAAAACCGCACCCAGTATCACAAGGGCAATTGTCGGGAAAAACGGTATTGTGCTTTTTGACAGATACGCCAGCCCAAGCGCGAATCCGGATGGTATAAGCATCCATGCGCTTTTTCTCGACATATGGAATAAATTCAGGAATACGATTATAAGAAGGATTTGAAGATTTTCGGATAAGCATTTCGATGAGTTGTCTATCATCGCTGCGTGAAGAATCCACACAGCGGTTACAAACAATGCGCTTAATAGGCCGAAAGATTTTCGTGTCAGGAAATATAACGCAATCGCTGTTATCAGCATTAATCGCAAAGAGACGGATTTGAGCACATCAAGGTTGAAATCAGGACTGCCGGCGTGCAGTGCAATTACAAATGGATAAAACGGGGGGAAATGGCATGAAAGCGAAGGGCTGTGATTCTCTGAATCCATTACCGGCCCATATTCCATCACGAACTCGCCTGATTTCAAAAAGCCTTTAGCCATTGCGGCCTGTAGTACAGCGCCATGTTCTGGTTCATATATACAAACCGCAAACAGTCGAATCGCGATTCCAATCAGAATCGCAATGGCAAGAGCTGTTTTAAAACCGTCAGTTTTCATCATCCACTCCAACTGCCAATGAGTAAACGATGTAGGTTTCATCCCATACTCGTTTTCTCTTTGCTATTTCAAATTTCAATCCGCTTGCTTTGCAGTGATATGCAAATCTGTCCTGATTCATCCTGTCTGATAGGATTACAAGCGCCTTTCCGCTTTGCTCAAGATATTCCGGCAACTGTTCAATAAAGGATATTAGCGTTTTGTTTTTATTATCGAACCACGCCATGTCCTCCACACTTTCCGAATTGCTCTCATAAAATGGTGGATTGAAAAGTACAAGATCGAATTTCTCTTTTTTAACTTTATCAAAAAGGTTGCTCTGGATAAACTGAATCCTGTCCCCTACTCCGTTCAGATACGCATTTTTACTGGCGGATTCAATAGCGTCCGGATTGATGTCAACCGCAACGACATCAGCGCCCAGCCTGGATGCCGCAATCGCGTGAATGCCTGAACCTGTACCTATGTCCAGAACTCGTTTGCCACATAATTCATGATGCCTTTTCTTCAAAACGTTAAGCAGGATACGGCTTGAATCGTACGGCACAGGATGAAACACACCCGCTCCAACCTTCAGTCTAATGCCATCAATCTGAAATTCCTTCGATGGAATTATCCGAGGTTCGATGAACTGTTTGTAGTGATAATATCGAAGGCGCTTAATTAATCCGGATTTTTCAGGTTTCGGTTTTCTCCCCTTCTTTGTTAAAAGCAGGATTGGAAACTGCGGCCATTTTCTATTTGATATCAGTTTGTTTTTGACAACATCCGCAAGGTGTCTGACACCGGTTCGAGTGCGTATTATTTCCACATCGAATCCGGCATCGTTTGCATAATTGATAAACTCGCTCAGATGGATAAACCATCGTGGTTTGTATTTTATCTTTTCAAGTGAATTGCCCGCATCGAATGATTTGTATTTTTCCTTGAGCATCTGGACGCCGTCTATCTCATTGATAAATACAGGAGAATCGTAAATCACGGCCCAGCCATCCGGTTTTAATATCCTGTGGATTTCCGCGAGTGTTTTTGATGGATTATTCGAATAATGAAACGAACCGCTTACTGCAATGCCCTTGAAACTGTTGTTCGTAAAAGGCATTTCCTCCATCATAGCTCGAACCCTAATCAGATTGACATTCGGCTGCTTTTGAAATATATCGCCGGCGCTCAATCCTGTCGAACCCTCAATAAGCGGGTCAAGTGAGATTGTGCGATATCCAGCCTCGATAAGCCTTCGGCTCAGCCAGCAGTTTCCAGCGCCTAAATCAAGAATGGGACCATCGCCATCAGGCTC
>JAGGVT010000019.1 GCA_021157815.1 bacterium
TATCATTCAAACATCCTGTATACTCTTTAATATCAGACAGGGGGCACTGCTTTTAGAAAATTGTATAGTTCTTACTACGGCATTTCAGTGTGATATCCTTTTCCGGGTCTAACGAAAGATTGACCATCAAATACATAAGGATAGAAAAATGAAGCTATTTAATGTATTAATCGCCGTCTTGTCATTGCTGTTTGCATTATTCGGATGCTCTAAAGGCAAATCAAATCCTGTTGTCGCTGATACTCCCTCGGATTCTTTTTATGGAACCCTTCAACAAGGGTCACTTCCGGTAATAGCGTTTGATGGTACAAGCGCTATTGGTTTGCTGTGGGCCTTCGAGATGTCTGTTACATCAGAAGGAGCCGATCTCCAGATGATGCCGGCAAGATCGTCATTTATTGGGGAGTCTTTTGTAGTGAGTGGCGATGCATTTTTCACTACCACACCATGCCGCGACTGTTTGAGAATCGACCATTTCGGCCTGGACCAGGATCAGAATATCATTGTCGGCCTTTCGATCAAACATCCATTTGAAAAGGGTAATCAGGGTGAACTACCATCGGGAACCAACAGGCTTGATCTTGATATTTTTGATGTCGCTCTGGTTATTAATCCTCTCGATACTACGCCATCTACTTATGCTTTGACAGACGCTGAGGTTTTTTCAAGTATTGTATTAAACCCGGACGGTTACACATCTGAATTAACCGAGGTTATTGGCGACTCGGCATTACGCCCTTTCAAGATCTGCTATTTGAATCCTGATAACAACAGGTTCGAAATGGGCACTGGCCGGTCAGATTTCGAGGTTCTGCTATCACAGGACATATTGCATTTTGAAATGTATGTCACCATGGGTTACGGTGCGAGCGCCAAGCGATTAGACCGGTTGAATCCGGAGTACTATATCCCCGAGTTTAACCGTAAAGCCGCATGGAAAGTCGAGGTTTCAGCGGGTACCTGGTTCAATAGCTACCCGAATACCGTAACAATCGATGTGTACGACTGGAATCACAATGCAACAATTTCCGATAATTTCCCCGACAGTGAAAATCCCGATCATATCAGGGCATCCACCGATATCGCAGAGGTTACCGTTGAAGTGCCGGGTATGACTGACAGAATTATAACAGCGATCACAACCGACACTTCCACAAACGGATGGGATGATCCAATCACTTATACCGCAACTTTTGCTAATGAGAACGCACTTGATGAGGGTGAATATATCGGACTCGTCAAAGTTCTTGATACGCGAGTTCCCGGTGAAGTAATCGAGGGTGGAGAATCCGATACGCTTGTTGACACACTGGATGGAATCGAGCTTGTATGGCTGACCGTTCCCGAATTCGCGACATATCAAACCTTCAAAGCTATTGTGGATAATGATTTATGCGGCCCGATTACCGGAGAAATAGTTTCTCCTGAATGTCCTGTCAGCGGCGTTTATAATGGACAAACAATCGATTTTAACGTATTCGCAACCAGTGCGGGGCACGGAAATCCAATCGTTCTATATGAATCTGACTGGGACTACGATGGCTCGATTTTCGATACCGACGCCACAAGCCCGGACGGTTTCTTTGCAAACTCAGGGCCATTCATCAATCCGAACTGTGGCGGATCTAATGATCCTGTTACTTATACAGTTGCATTCCGTGCAACCGATAGCTGCGATCCGCCAAATGTTACAATATTCGCCACTTGCGATCTCACTGTTGAGTACTGCTGTGGCCCGATTACAGGTGAGATACTAAGCCCGTCCTGTCCGGTGATCGATCATAAAAGAGGCGATACCATCGATTTCAGTGTCTTTGCCACAAGCCCGAACGGCGGGGACCCTATTTACATGTACCAGGCGGACTGGGATTATGACGGGTTGGTTTTCGACAATGACGCCTGGAACAACGATGGCATTTTCGATAACGCCGGGCCTTTTATTAACCCAAACTGCGATTCATCCGGAGAGCCGGTAACATATACGGTTGCATTCCGTGGTTTTGACAGTTGTGTCCCGCCAAATATAACAATTTTCGCAACATGCGAGGTTACAGTGATTTGTTCAGGCCCGTATGGCTGGGGTAAAGCATGGGGCGGACATATTCACGAACAGTTCATGGATGTTGGCGCTGACAGTTATGGCAGCGTATTCGTCTGCGGTTCATTTGGAGCAACAGTTGATTTTGATCCCGGACCAGGATCATACATACGAACAGCGATCGGAAAGGATGATTGTTATCTGAGTAAATTCGATTCATGGGGAGAATTTAGCGGAGCGAGAACCTGGGGTGGCACTCAAAAAGACTATGCATACAGCGTTGCGGTTGATTATAATCAGAATGTGTTTGTAACCGGGAATTTCGAGGATATTGCTGATTTCGACCCGGGACCGGAATCGGAAATTCGTTCAGCAAACGGGCCTAGAGATATATTTCTCAGCAAATTCGATAATAACGGAAGTTTCCAGTGGGTCAACACATGGGGTGGATCAAAAGGCCATGAAACTGAAGAGGGTCGTCAGGTTGAGGTTGATTATATGGGAAATGTATTTGTCGAAGGAAGATTTTCATTATCAATCGATTTTGATCCGGGTCCCGGCGTTGATGAAACCATAGGATGGAGCGGCGACTTCCTGAGCAAATTCGACTCCAACGGTAACTATTATTGGGCAAAAAGATGGCAATCAAGTGCAAGTTGCGATAATCCCGGTTTCACAATAGATGGCTCAGGTAATATCTACTTGGCAGATCATACGGATAGCTATGTATTTTTCCTTGCAAAACTGAGTAACAGCGGAAACATTGAATGGTACATCACTGATGTTGTTTTAGGCCAGGCGCTGATAGCTGACAATTACGGTAATCTATACCAGGCGGGACGTTTTGCATTAGGAAGGGATTTTGATCCCGGTCCCGGTGAAGATTATCATCAAGCCGGACTTATTGATAAAGCTTTTGTTACTAAATTCGATATTGACCATAACTATTACTGGACACAAACCTGGGCAGCGGCAGATAATTCAACACCGGTTGAATCTCGTGCAATAGATGTAAATGATTCCGGCGAAATCTTCGTTGCCGGAGTATTTTCCGGATTGGTGGATTTTGATCCCGGTCCCGGAGAGGAGTGGCATCAATCAAATGGTTTGAATAAAGATATCTTCCTGAGTAAATTCATGCCGGATGGCAGTTTCTCGTGGGTTCGAACATGGGGAAGCAATTTGAGGGAAAGACCATACGCTGTCGATGTCGATGATCAAGGCAATATTTATCTTGTTGGTAATTTTGAAGGCACTATGGATTTCGATCCCGGTCCCGGTGAATACTGGCTCACTCCCGAATGGGACCATGGAAATTTCCTTATAAAATTGCTTCCAAACGGTTACTGGGAGTAGTAACTGGTTAATTTGTACCGGGTACAAATTAAATTTCAGGAAACTTTCTGGTTGTGATAAATATCCTCAGTTGGCTGTATTAATGCCCGTTTGAGTGAATTATCCAAAAGAGGGGGATTCGGACTATTAAATTCGTACCGGGTACAAATTAAATCCAATTAACACGCGCCCTTTTTCAGAAGGCAGATATACGCTGTGATAGCAATGATTTTTAAGTCAAGCCAAAGTGTGCGGCGCTTGATGTAAAGAAGGTCATATCGAAGTTTATCGCGAGGGTCTGTGTGATAGCCCCCCCTGATTTGAGCGAGTCCGGTAATGCCGGGTTTGGCCTCAAGGCGTTTGAAAAATTCAGGCCAATCCTTCACGATGTTGTCATAAATTTCAGGGCGCTCGGGACGAGGGCCGACAAGTGCCATCTGGCCCGCGAGAACATTGAACATTTGCGGGATTTCATCGATTCTAAGATGCCGCAACACTTGCCCCGCCCGTGTGATGCGATCATCATCCTTGCGTGCGAGAATAGGGCCGGTCTGCTTTTCAGCATCTGAAATCATCGTACGGAATTTCGTAATCCGAAATATCTTGCCGCCATTTCCCATTCTTTCCTGCTTGAAGAAAACAGGTCCCGGACTGTCAAGTTTAATCCAGATGGCAACTATAAGCAGGATAGGGGAAGCTGCAATAAGAAATATCAGTGAGAATATTGTGTTAATCGCACTGTGAATGAAATTAGTGAGATGCTGAAGAAACGATATCCCCTCGGGTTTTGCTTCTTTTAATGTTTCAATGTATCGCAGTTTTTCGATGCGAACATCGGTGGAAGGATTTAATGTTTCCCTGAGTATGCCCATAATTCCCGGATAGCCTGTACTTAAAACAAACGTAAAAAGTTTCATCATTTACTCACCCCTTTAGCCTAAAAATTCCACCCTCTGCAATTATTTGATGCAGTCAGCTATCATTTAAATATAACCCAGCGGTTTTTTTGCCCAAATACATATATTACTATTATACACATTTGTCGTGGAATATCCACAAATATTGTTGATATTACCTCTTTTTTAGTGAATTTTCCTCTCAAATGCGATTTCCATCACTTTTTTATGTCCAAAACGCGATGGTTATCCGATATTTACTTGGGGAGTTGTTTGCCATGTCGGAAATAAAAACGAACAAAGATGAACAGAAAAAATACAGGGCGCTGAAATATTTAATGATCGCGCTTTTCGGCATTGCATTTCTGGCTGGTGTATTCGCCAGAAGTAATGACCTGCCTCAGAAAAGAATGTCGGAGGATGGCAACGGCCTGGAAGAGAATAAATGGGAAGTGGCGCATGTCGATGATTTAACCTCCGATTATGCTCCCGACATCGATACCAGAAGAGAGCTGGGCGACAAATTACGTGACAACCCGGATAATCCTGAACTTCACAATGAAATGGGTATTGCGCTGGCAAAGGATGGTCTTGTCTCAGAGGCGATGATTCATTTCAACAAGGCAATTGAACTCGACCCGCGAAACGCGGCAGCGCACCATAATGTTGGCGTTGTTTACGAATTCATGGGGGAATATGATACCGCCCGGATATATATCGAGAAGGCTCATGAATTTAATCCTGAAAATAAAGAAACCGCTAAAACGCTTAATCGTATTGAATTCGTGTTAGAATATCGTCCGGAGGGCAGGGAAAAATATGAGGCCGACCTGAACAAGGCTCTTGCGGCAATGGGAAAAGGATGCACTGATTTGGATTATGCCAGCGCAATCCTTGAGGGTCTGGTTGTGGAAAATCCATCCGGCATGGAGGCGCTCAACGCTCTTGCCGTTGTGAAGGCAAGAACGGGTGATGCGGACGATGCCGAGAGGATACTCAAACAGGTGATAGATGAGGAACCGGGTTATATTTACGCTTATATCAACCTGGCGACTATATATGAATCGAAAAAGGATTATTCAAAAGCGTTGGATTTCCTGGCCAAAGCAAAAAACCTTGCCGATGACAAGAAATCGATTCGTGAACTGGACAAGCGAATCAGGGAAATTAACAAGAAGCTCTAGGATTATTTTGAAAATGAAAGATGATGAAAAACAACCGATTATTTCCATTGTTCTGTCAACCTTGTTTGGCATACTGCCCGGCATTGGTTTTGCGTTGAGCATATATATTTCTCTCGCTGTTGTTACCCTGATTGCGAGAGCGGTACACATTCTCGGCTGATTTATCGAAACGGTGATTTCTTCTGGCAAATACAAATTCCCATAAATTGATTCTATTCGACAACGACGGCACCTTGAACACACGTTTCTCATGCTGGCGATACACTCAACAGGCGCTGGGAATATTCGAGCCTGAAGTCCAATCTCTTATAGATGATTATCATGCGAATAAAATCAATTATGAGGAATTCACAAGGTACTCTGTAAAACGTTGGAAAGGAATGAGAGTCGATGATTTCGAACGGGTAATCAATGAAATCTCTCTTAGAGAAGGCGCTCTTGATGTTTTGAACTATTTCAAGAATCATGGATATCATGTTGCATGCGTATCAAGCGGATTCGATTTCTGGAAATCAGTATTCGAGAAAAAGCACGGTTTCATTTTTGACGCTTTTCTCGCAAACCATGTTATTGTTAATGAGAACGGTATCCTGACAGGTGAGGTTGATGTTATAGTCACGGATGACACGCCATTAAAAAACAAAGGCGAACAGTTGAAAAAACTATGCGGCAAATTCGGAATAAATCCCAGCGAGTCCATAATGGTTGGCGACGGTCTTGGCGATATAAAAGCATTCGAACTCGCTGGTTTGTCATTCGCGGTTGACCCAACTCATGACGAGGTCGCAAAAGCGGCTGATCATTTGGTTGGAAATAACTCGCTGGCTGAAATAATGGATTATTTCAAGGATGGAGTTTACAATCATCCATTGGATGGATAGCATAGGGTTTAAGAGCGTGTCGGGAAAGCATGTTGATTCTTAAACATACCATTTTCCTGATAACTCACGGGTGCCGCCCACACATCACGTCTTTTTGTGATTTGTGGGTGAAATGCATGACTTCGCAACATGTCACCCATAAAGCCGAGACGGCTGTATGGGCGGCACCCGATGTTTTAAATCAGTTTGGTGCCTTTCCCGACAGGCTCTTAAACCCTATGCTGTTTAACAGAAAAACAGAAAGGAAAAACAAGATTGAAAATCTGTTTCATAGGTGATATTGTCGGACGTCCCGGTAGGACAATCGTAATTGACCTTCTTTCAGGCATAAGGAAAGAACACGATCTTGATTTCGTAATCGCAAATGGTGAAAATGCGTCAGGGGGCACAGGGCTTGTCCCGCATAACGCTGAAACTCTTCTGGATGCCGGAATCGATTTTTTCACCAGCGGAAATCATATCTTTCAAAACAAGGAGTATGAGCACCTCTTCGCATCCTATCCGCAGGTGATTCGACCGGCTAACTACCCCGATTCCGTCCCGGGAAAGGGTTTTTATACAATGGAGCCTGTCAGGGGTGCGCCAATCACCGTGATTAATATTATTGGAAGAACATTCATGGATCCGATGGACTGCCCTTTTAAGGCCATTGACAAGATTCTGGACAATCTTCCTGATGATTCAAAAATAATTATTGTGGATTTCCATGCTGAAGCGACAAGTGAAAAAATAGCGATGGGCTGGTATCTTAACGGGCGAGTCAGCGCGATGGTTGGAACTCATACACATGTGCAGACATCCGATGAAAGAATTCTCAGTGAGGGAACTGCCTATATAACTGATGTCGGCATGGCAGGTCCCATTGATTCAGTAATCGGAGTGGAACGAAAGGCTATCTTAAGGCGTTTTCTCACAGGCCTTCCAACTAAATTCACAGTGGCAAAAGGGCCGTCAAAACTCAATGCGGTTATAATCGACGTGGATGAGGACACAGGCAACGCGCGGTCAATTGAACGCCTGTCGATTACACGAAAATATCCATCATAAGATAAATCCAATACCGGGAGTAAATCATGAAAAATAATCTATATCCCATTATCTTTCTATTTGGTCTGATTGGGCTTCTTTTTCTTGTAGGATGTGCCTCAGAGCCGAATTTCCCTCCAGGTTTGCCATGCGGAGAAGTTTCAATCACTCCATTTGCAGACAGCCAGCATCCCGGAGCACGATTCGATTTTGAAACAGGCCAGATAGTCTATGAAGCTGATATGCCTGTCGCGGGAGATATTTTCTTCGACCGCAAATTCGTATGCGGCAGCGGAGCTCCACTGTGGGTCGGTGTGCAGGATACTCAACCGCAAAGTATCGGCGCGGACCCGTCAGCTCCCTCAATGGGATATGAATTTCCCGATAATGATTCAGGTGTGCCGTCACGGGAAGGCCTATACACCAGCCACGTTTACTGGATTAAACTCACTGATGGGAAATACGCTAAAATTAAGATCAAGGAAGCGATTTTAAATGATGATACTTCGGATTATAAAAGCATCACATTTCAATGGGTCTATCAGCCGGATGGTTCCACTAATTTCAAGGGCAAAGAAGTGGAAGAGGAAGTGGAAGAGGAAAACGAGACAGGTTAATCCCGGTTGGAAATCCGGCAGCTCATACTCAAAGTAGCATTTTGGGTTGAGATTCTTTGATTTTCATCAATCATGGGTTTATAATTACCCATTTGTATATTCAGAATTATTAACCTTAAAGGGTTAGAGTATTATCATTTTCACTATCAAGGAGTTATAAGCCGTGGAAATCACATCTCAGTTTGACGATATAATTCAGACTTCCGGTTACGAGAATTTACAGCTAATCATCAGGGTGATGTGGATTTCTGTGGTTGTTGTTCTTATCGCCCTTGGCAAGGATTTCTGGTATAACATTTTCGCGATGATCTTTTTCCCACGTGTCAACTTTGGGCGAATCGCGGGTGAACAGCAGGTTCTTCCAAACATGTTCATCGCGCTTCTCTTCGGGCTGATCAATGGAGTCATCGGCTTTCAATACTGGGCTAACACTGCAATACAGAAATCGTATATCGTTTACATGAACGAGAAAATACTGCCCAACATGACCCAGTTGGAGGATGTGCTACAAACGGATGTCTTTGGCACTATGGTTCAGGCGATGACTAAAGACCCAAACTATACACTCGGTATACTTGCAATGGTACCGATAATGTGCCTGTTTGGTTGGTTTTTCTACGCACTGGCGCTTTTCATAACCGCGAAGTTAATTACAAAAAGCGGCGGCGGCGGGCTGACCAACTACCTTTGCGGCATAGCGCCTTTCTCCTGGATTACTCCTCTCTTTTTCCTGGCATACTGGATGGGATTTAACCAGGATTCCACAACAATGGCGATGGTTCTCAATATCATTGGTCTGGTTTTGATGCTCTTCTATATGATTATGGTGATGCGGGAGTACTACCATGTTGCGTGGGGCAAAGCTATTTTCGGCATGGTGATTATCGCTCCTCTGACTTTCGCTGTCCTCTGGATTGCTTTCATTGCGCTAACGCTGTTAATGATTGTTCAGATTAACACATACATATAGCTGCTCGAATCAGTTCAGGATATAACATATTCAATTATTCCATTATCTAATCAAAACAGATAAGGTGAAATTATGCGTTTAATAGGTTTATCTCTAATAATTCTGGCTGTTCTGGCAACCGGTTCCCTTATGGGATGCAGCCCAAAACAGGATGCTAAAATCCGTGAAAGAACCGATTTGGGTATGAGTGATCTGGTCAAGGCAAAGGATATGGGGCTGGAGTCAACAGTAAGAGCCACTCTGGCTGGGGACCCGATCTGTAAATTCTACGGTCTTGACTGCAAGGCGTCTCATGATGTTGTAACGCTGATTGGTAAAGTGAAAACCGAAAAGCAGAAACAGGATGCCTACGAACTGGTTATGAGCATCGACTTGAGTAGAATAAAAAAAGAGAACATAATCAATGAAATTCAGGTTGACCCATCGCTGGATGAACCACCATTTGAATGGTAATCGTCCGTTTGCAGGTTAGCAAGTTAGCAGGTTAACAAGTTAGCAAGTTAGCAGGTTAGTAGGTTAGCAAGTTAGTAGGTTAGCAAGTTAGTAGGTTAGCAAGTTAGTAGGTTAGCAAGTTAGTAGGTTAGCAAGTTAGTAGGTTAGCAGGTTGTAGTGAACTCGCACCCTGGCATATTGACAAGCTCAGTACAAGCTGTCCCTTCGCCGGGATTCTTTATGTTTCCAATAACTCTAAGATATCTTCATCGGTTGGCAAAACCAACGATTTCATTTTAATACATAAGTAAAAATGATATTCTCTTATTCTTGATTCATCTTGAAAGAAGGAGATAATTTCAAAATGACAAAGATGGATTATTATATGAATTGCGGAAACAAATCACTGCTTGAAATGGCTCCGGACAATGCTGAAGAGTGTTTCAGAAAAGCATTGGCGCTGTCTGAGAAGCCAGCGTTTAAAAAAGAACGGGCAAGGGTTATTAATGAAATTGGAAAAGCCAAATATATGAGGCAGGATTTCAAAGGCGCTATTGAAACCTGGGAAAATGCGATCAATGTTGCTGAAGAGCTTGAAGATGGTTCAACAATTGCACATGCTAATTGCGAGATTGGATGCGCTAATTTCAGTCTTGGCAATACGGATGTTGTGGAAAATTATTTCAAGCGTTCAATTGAGCTGCATGAAAAACTGGAAGCATCAGACCCGGAAATTCTGATTGATATCTATAGCAGCATGGCCGCAATTTATAATCAAATTGGTAAACCTGATGTTTCTCTTGAAAAATACAGGTACGCATTAAAAATTGCTGAAGTATGTAGTTTTAAGGATTTATGTGCGAATTTGTTAAACTGCATTGGTGTTGTTTACACTGACAAGGAGCAACATAAGGACTCATTAGAGTGTTTTTCAAAGGCTCTTAAGATCTCAATTAAGATGAGAGATAGATTCTGGATTGTTAATTCAAGGCTTAATCTTGCCAATGCTTATAATGATCTGGAGATGTATAAAGATGCGTTGGATTCTTATGAGAAGGTTTTAAAAGAGATTGATGGCTTACCTCTTATGGATCATAAGGCATCAGCTATGAATTCAATGGGGGGAATTTACGATCTGTTGGGGCAGACAGACAAAGCCGTTGAAATTTCAGAGGAATTGCTGCCTATCTGCCGCGAACTAAACAATCGTGAGATGATACTCGAAAACCTGCAGTTTCTTGGTTCCTATTATTGCGACAAGGAAGACAGCAACAAGGCGTTACTGTTCATGGAGGAAGCGCTTTCAATTGCCAGGGAACTTGCTGATAAAAAAAACGAAGCCACAATTCTTTGCACCATTGGGATATTATTTGGCAAAAAAAAGAATATTAAAAAAGCAATCGTTGCCGTTAAACAGGGATTGGCAATATATGTCGAGAACAAAGATGAAATCAACGAGGCATTGACAAGAGAGGTTCTTGCGGGCTATTACATGATGATGGATAATCTAAAAGCTGCAAAACGTGAAATAAAAAAAGTGGATAAAATATTCAAGAAATTCAATATCCACGATATTATGGATATTAATAGTTTTCAACAATTGAATTAGCTCGTAGCCCGGCTTCTCATTAGCCGGGAAAATATGGGAGATAGACACGCATTTCCCCGGTTAATGAGAAACCAATCCGCAGGATTGTACTGAGCCTGTCGAAGTGCCGGGCTGCAATATATTTCTTTTCAAAGGTCTCCAAAGGAAATCTGAATAATGGACGACACAAAAGCATCCTCAAGTAAAGACTTCATCCGAACCATTATCGATGAGGATATCCGAACGAATAAATGGGGAGGGAAAGTGGTAACTCGATTCCCCCCTGAGCCGAACGCATACCTTCATATCGGACACGCGAAATCGATCTGCCTCAATTACGGAATATCACAGGAATATAACGGCGTGTTCCATCTACGGTTCGATGACACGAATCCCTGCAAGGAAGAGGAAGAGTTTGTCGAATCGATGATTGAGGACATTCGATGGCTTGGCGCTGACTGGGGCGACAACCTGTTTTATGCCTCTGATTACTACGATCAGCTGTACGAATGGGCGATCAAATTAATTAAAGACGGAAAGGCGTATGTGTGTGATTTAACCTCCGATCAGATAAGTGAGTATCGCGGCAAATGGAATGAACCTGGAAAGGAAAGCCCATATCGAAACCGTTCTGTCGAGGAAAATCTTGATCTGTTCGAGCGCATGAAAAATGGTGAATTCGATGAGGGCTCCCATGTGTTGAGAGCGAAAATCGACATGGCAGCATCCAATATGAACATGCGCGACCCGGTCATGTACCGTATTTTGAAAGTATCGCATCACCGCACCGGCGATAAATGGTGCATATACCCAACTTACGATTTCACACATGGACAGTCGGATTCAATCGAGAAAATCACACATTCACTCTGCACCCTCGAATTTGAGGACCATCGCCCCTTATATGACTGGTATATCGAACAGCTGGGAATCCATCACACACAGCAGATTGAATTCGCGCGATTGAATATAACCTACATGGTTTTATCCAAGAGAAAATTGGTTCAAGTTGTGGAAAATAATTATGTCAGCGGCTGGGACGACCCGCGAATGCCTACTATCACAGGCTTAAGAAGGCGAGGCTACACGCCGGAATCAATACGGGATTTCTGTTCCCGTATCGGAATGGCTAAATCGGACAACACAGTCGAGATTGAACTTCTGGAGCACTGCCTGAGAGAGGATTTAAACAAACGCGCGAATCGTGTGATGAGCGTATTGAAACCTCTCAAAGTGGTTATTGAAAATTATCCCGATGGCAAAACCGAGGAGCTTGACGCCATTAACAATCCGGAGGATGAATCCGCCGGGACACGCAAAGTTCCCTTCTCGAAAGTTCTCTACATAGAGCAGGATGATTTCATGGAGGACCCGCCAAAGAAATTCTTCCGTCTCGCTCCCGGACGCGAGGTGCGCTTGAGATACGCTTATTTCATCAAGTGTGTCGATGTTGTCAAAGACGAGCAAACAGGCGAGATTATCGAATTGCGCTGCACTTACGACCCCGAAACCCGCGGCGGAAACGCTCCGGATGGCCGCAAGGTCAAAACCACGATGCATTGGGTATCGGCTGAACATGCCATTGAAGCGGATGTCCGCCTGTATGACCGCCTTTTCACAAACGCTAATCCGCTTGATGTCGATGAAGGCGAAAACTGGCTGGACAATATCAATCCGGATTCGCTTACCGTATTGGAATCATGCCGTATCGAGCCATCACTCAAAAACGCGAAACCGCAGGATCGATTTCAATTCGAAAGGCTTGGTTATTTCTGCGTGGACAAAGACTCAACCAGCGACAAACTGGTTTTCAACCGCACGGTAACGCTACGCGATGAATGGGCGAAGATTCAGAAATCGCGGAAGAAGTAAATCTGTTTTACATGGGAAATTCCTTTCCTGGGAGCGCTGGTCTCTGACCGGCACCTTGATAAGGTTAATAAAAATTAATAGAGCTTATTTTACAGATGACATCACTACTGTGCGGTTAAGCTAGAGACTAATTACCGTATTACTGATTAATAAAGAACATACCGGCTTATTGGTATCTATCAGACATGAATCGTAAGTGAATACCCTAAATCCGCGATTGAACTCGTTGTCATTCCGGGCTTGACCCGGAATCCATCTTGACAAGCGAA